>NZ_JBHWHH010000035.1:0-51937 GCF_042732555.1 Nocardia sp. NPDC059764 | reverse complement strand
GCGCACGACGTCGAAGACGTTCTTCTGGATGCCGTTGGCGTAGGTCTCGGACTCGACCAGCTTCAGCTTCTGGACATCCTTGTCGGTGCCGGAGAACAGTCGCTTGCCCGCGCCCAGCAGCAGCGGGAAGACGAGCAGGTGGTAGCGGTCGATGAGGCCCGCGTCCGACAGGCCGCGGTTGAGGGTGGCGCTGCCGTGGACGATGATCGGGCCACCCTCGGAGTCCTTGAGCTTGGCGACCTCGTCGATGGAACGCAGGATGGTGGTCTCGCCCCAGTTGGACACCAGGTCGTCCTCGTTCAGGGTCGTGGAGACGACGTACTTCGGCATCACCTTGTAGCCGGCGAAGTCCTCCATATCCGGCCACACGGGGCTGAACGCCTCATAGCTGGTGCGGCCCAGCAGGATCGCCGCCGACTCCTCCTGCTCGCGGCCCTTGATCTCGTAGGCCTCGGGAACGAAGGCGATGTCCTTGAAGGTCCATCCGGAGTTTCGGTAGCCGGGTTCGCCGCCGGGGCCCTCCACGACGCCGTCGAGGGATACGAAGGCGGTGCTGATCAGGGTGCGCATGCTGTTCTCCTTGATATCTGGGGTGCGGGGTGATCGTCGTGTCGGGTTCAGCTCACCAGGGCGGTGAGCCAGTGCTGCCAAGCGGTTTCGGCGCCGTCGGTGTCGGGGCCGAACAGGTGGTGGAACATCAGGGCCAGACCGGTGGGGGCCTGATGGAAGGTGTAGAGGCCGTCAGCGGTGCGGATCTCGAACCGTTCGTCGTCGGCCCACACCACCTCACCGTCGATCGGCGGCAGGCCGGTGGGGGAGGCGTGCACCTGCGCGCCCGCCACAAGCGGCGTCGGCAGCGTCAAAGCCTCGATGAGCGCATCCCGCACCGCGCGGCCGGAAGAGCCTGTCGCGACACCGAATACGGGCACCGCGATCCGCCCCGGGAAATAGCGGAGGTATTCACGCAGCGTATTGAGGTGGAACGGCCAGCCCCGCCGCAGCGCGTCGTACTCGTCCTGCCAGTCGTCGCCCAGCACGCCGCTGTGCACGACCCGCAACACGGTGCTGCCGCCCTCACGCCCCTCGATCAGATACTCGAAGGCCATGAACCGCCCGTCCTCGTCGGTCCCGGTGCGGGTCGCGAGCCGCTTACCCGGTTCGTAGGCGGTGATCACGGCTTCCTCCCGCTGCCCGCCGGTCTCCATGGCCGAGACCCCGCCTTCGCGCGCCTCGATCTCGTTGCGCCCCATGAACCAGGAGTCGACTCCCGGCCCGGTCGCGATCGCCTCCCACACCTGTTCCGGGGTGGCCGGCAGATGCTCCTCCAGTTCGAGCTCGAACGGATGTCCCATGGTCAGTTCCCCTGTCCTGCTACGGTTTCGGTGGCGGCGTCGGGGATCTGGTGCATCCCGACCACCACCCGATGATTGCGGCCCGCCGGTGCGGACTCGTCGTGATAGCGGCTCACCAGCGAGGTGACCGCATCGGCCAGCTCCTCGGCGAACGCGGCCCGGTCGGCGGCGGAGGCGAACCGCACCTGCGCGTCGATCCCGAATGTCGCGACCCGCCGCTGCGCCCGCGCGGCACCGCTGAGCAGCGACCCGACCTCCTGGACGAGCCGTGACCCCAGCGCCAGCAGCCACCGCGCCGACAGCTGATCGGGCGAGCGCGCCGGATCGGGACTGACCGCCCCCATCGCACTGGGCGAGATCACGTAAGACGCTGCGGTAGCGCGATATACGCGCTCGGTGACGTTGCCCTTGCGGCGTTCCTCCACCAACTCCACCAGCCCGTGCCGGGCCAGTTCCTTGAGGTGGTAGTTGATCTTCTGCCGCGGCAGCCCCAGCCGTCCGGCCAGCATGGCCGCCGACCCTGGTTCGGCGAGCGCGGCGAGGATCCGAGACCGGATCGGGTCCAGGGACGCCTCTGCCGCTGCGGGTTCTTCGATCACTGCGACGTCGAGCATGGCTCAACCTTCGCACCGACAAATAATTTTGTCAAGACAAATCAAGTTGTCGGTTGAACCCGCTTGCCCGACTCGTCAGGCCGCTGACTTCATACCCGGGAGGGCCTGGACGTAGCGGCCGCCGGCATCGGATTGGTCGGGACGGCCCAGGCGGATGAGGGCGTGCGGGTAGGCGCACTCGTGAAGGAGGGTGTCGCGCAGGCCGGAACGGACTTCGGGGACCTTCATCGTTTGCGACAGCAGCGAGCTGGCCAGGCCGTTGCGGGCGGCGGTCAGCAGGATGGAGCTGGCCGCCTCGCCGGCGTTCAGATGAGAGATCGCGTCGTCGGAGGGCGTGCAGAGGATCAGGAGTTCCGCCGAGTCGGGGTCGCGATCGTTGAACGGGTCGTCGGAGTCCGGGACGGGCGCGAGTAGCGGGCGGGCGGAGGCCCAGGTCTGCTGCTCGGGCCTGGCGGCCAGGTCACGCTGATCGATGCGACCCGCGACGCCGGTGAGGAAGTCCCCGTACTCGGTATTGCGGTCGGCGGCGGTGCGATACACGGTGGACAGGTTGCGGCGCAGGCCGTCGGGAACGCGTCGGGCGGCCGCACGAGTGCCCGCGGTGCTGCCGCTGATGGAGCGAATCAGGTTGGGCGGCATGGCCCACGGCCGGAAGCGATTGTGCTGGAACTGCCGCTGGAAGATCGCGCCCGCCAGGGTGATCTGATCGCGGTTGGCGGTCGCCGGCGCGAGATGAAGAACCGCAAGGTAATTCGCGTCCAAGGGGTCCGGCATCCGCACGGCGGCCGAGGACCATCCGAACGCCGTCAAAGCCGTCCGCAGATGATGCAGCGCCGCACCGTGGCCGAGCATGCTCGCACGATGCGAGGCCGGATCGATGATCTCGGAAACCGGCGCGTCCTCGATGCGAATATGCAGGGACGCGCCTTTCAGCCACCAGATCCACGGCAGAGCGCCGTTCATCAGCGGTGCTTCCCGTGCCATTTCCAGCGCGGCACGAATTGTTTCCTCCGACGGTGCGGTCATCAGACGCATGACTATGGATTCCTGTTGCTTTGGGCCGTCGGCGGAATGGAGATGCCGCGGCGGCGGAAGGCATCGGCCCGGCGATCGATCCGGGACCCAGACAATCTGAAACGAATCTACGTCATTGATAAGACCAGCTCACGGCCGATGAGGTCCACCCGCGGTGAGCTGGCTCACTGGCCGAAACCGGCGTTTTCTCATTCAACGAGTTGCGCGTCACAGAATTCGCGCCGTGTATTCGGCAATGGTTGTAACCGACCGCCCGGATCGATGCCCCGCTAGAGGCCCAACTTGGTCACGGCGTTGTCCTCGAGCGGATTCGCGGTACGGATGTAGCCGTGCACGGTACGGGGATTGGACCAGCGGCCCTGACGCATGATCTCGCGGTCGCTCGCACCGCCGAGGGCGGCCTGGGTGGCGAAGCCAGCGCGCAGCGAGTGGCCGGAGAACAGAGCCGGGTCCAGGCCCGCGCGCGCGGCGTAGCGTTTGACGAGCTCGGCGACCGCACGGCCCGACATGGCGGTCGAGGCGAGTCCACCGTGGCGGGAAATGGACGGAAACAGTGGCAGATCCGGGTCGGCGAGGGTGGTGCCGGTGAAGCCGTGGCAGCGGTGCAAGTTCGGATCGGCGGCGGGCGTGGTGCGCAGCCACGTGCGGAGATCGCCGGAAGCGTGCGCCTCCCGCAGTCGGGTCCAGTCGGCGTAGGCGCACACCGGGCAGGTGTGCGGGCGTTGCCCGCGGGGGAGTGCCACGCGCTGCTCGTTGACGCCGGTCGCATCGGTCTTGGTGGCGGGCAATTGAATCAGCAGCAGGGGCTCGCCGGTGGTGTGGTCGGTGGCCACGCTGACATCAGTGACCCGTAGCGCGGCGATCTCACTGCGCCGCAGCGCTCCGGCGAAGCCGACCAGCAGCAGCAGGGTGTCGCGGCGGCGCGCCGGTTCGGTGGGCCACTCGGCGGGCGGCAGTTCGCCCAGCAGTTGGTCGAGCGTGTGCAACAGCACCGGACGCTTGCGTTTCGGACGGGTACGACGCGTGCGCCGCATACCGCGCAGGGTCAGGCGCACCACGTCAGCGCGCGTCGGTGAGGGCAGCCCGTTGGCGGCGTGGACCGCGGCGATCGCGGCGGCTTTCCGTTCCAAAGTGGCCGCGCTGAACGCCCATTCACCGTTCTCGCGGCGCGCGTCGGCTGCCGCGGCCAGATAGACCGCGACATCCAGGGCGTCGGCGGGCAGCGCCTGCCGCGATTCGGCCGAGCACCACGCCGCCCAGGCGATCCAATCGGTCCGATAGGCGCGCAAGGTGTTCGCCGACTGCGACGCTTCGAGATACCGGCGCAGCGACTCCGCCTGCACCTCGTCGAACCGGTCCCGCACCAGCCGCAGGGCCGCCGCGTCGACCAGCACACTGCGTACTCCGCGCCGCAGTTCGCCGCGCACTTCGTCGGGTACCGCGATCACCGCGGACTGATCCCCGGGCGGGCGCTCGCTGATCTCGGTCGGTTCCGGCATGCCCTCGACCCTAGATCGAGAGGGCGTTCCCGTTGCGGCAGACCCCGTTTCGCGTGTCCGGCGCCGGGTCAGGGCTGCAGTCGCCAGGCCGCGTCAGGTTTTGGGAGCGGCCAGCTCCAGCCGTGCTGGGTGCGCAGTTCGAGCAGTTGCGCACGTCGTCCACAGGATTGCTCGGTGTTGCCGTCGCCCTCGACGCAGTTGCGGTGTGTCCAGAGCATGGCTTCCACCGTGCCGGACAAGCGCATGGCGTCATGCTCCGGCATCCGATGATGCTCGAGCACAGACGGCTTGTCCGACATGGCCCAATCATCCCCCAAAGGTGGCGGACTGTCGTGCGGTCTGCGCGTCTTCGCAACGCTGGAAAGACGTTCGCTGTCCATGGGGGTGTTGATCGCCGTTCGCGACGCGACCCAGTTCAGGCGCCTGACCGACGGCGATGTGGGTCATAGCTCGTCCTGCGAGGCTCGCGCCAATTCGACTGTCGCCGCACGTAATTCGGCGATCGCGTCGATGGGCTGGCGGTAGCCGATCCGCGTCACGGCGATGCCGCGCGGCGTGGTCACCCGCAGATCCAGTCCGAACCGGTCGGCACGCTCGCAGATCGCGGCCGTCGCATCCGGGTACCCGCCGCGCGCGTGCGCCATGTCGAGGAGGGCATCCGCGTGATCATCGTTGAGATGAGCGATCGCCCGCGCCGCGGCGGGAATGATCGGATCGGCCTGAGCCGCCGCGTATTCCTCGGCCGTCGCCGAATCCATCCGACCGTAGCCACCGACCCAGCGGGCCCGCTGCACGCGCAGGACCCACACCGTGAAATCGCTGAAGTCGATGTAGGTCTTGGCGGCCGGGACCGCCGCTAGATGCGCCTCGCGAGCGGCGATCGCCTCCGTGCCCTCGGGCAGTTCGGCGACGCCGGCCAGCGTCAATCGCGTTCCGGCCAGCGGATCCTCGGGCAGATCCGGGGTGACGATCGAGACGCTGGCCCGCGGGTCGCCCGCCAGATTGCGGCCGTGCTCGGCCATCCGGGACACACACAGCACCGGCTGACCCTCGAGCAACCCGTACGTGACGAAACTGGCCCAGGGTCCGCCGTCGGCGGACAACGTCGCCAAGGTAGCCGTATTCGTCACCGCGGCAACAGTTCTGGCCTCATCGGCCACGGACGGCCGCGTGGTGTTCACGATCGGGGTCAGCGGCGGCGGAATCGAGGGAGCGTCGCCGGGGTCACCGTGGTCGAGAGCCATGCGTCACAGGCTACCCGCGCCGCCAAACACGACTGATCAGTCCAGAAGGATCGGCACCGACAGCCCTTCGCCCTTCCGCAGCAGCGCCGCGCGGGTGACCGTGCCGGCACCGAATCGATCCCGTAGCGCATCCAGCGTCGAATCGAGGGTCGATTCCGCGCGCGCCTCGAACGGCAGCGACAACTGCATGCTGTCGGCCCGATCGAGATTGGTCAGGGTCAGACCGATGAGCGTGAGCCCGCCGCGCTCCTTGATCAGGGGTAACGCCGTCTCCAGCAGCGTGCGCGCCGCACGCAGGATCGCCGTGCCGCTGTCGGTGGCCTCCGGGAGAGTGTGCGAGCGGGTGGCGCGGGTGAAGTCGTCGAAGCGCATGCGCAACACCACTGTTCGGCACACCCGTCCAGCTGTGCGCAGTCGGTGCCCGAGCCGATCGGCCAGTCCGTGCAGATACGCTTCGAGCTCCTCGTCGCTGCGATACCGCCGCCCCATGGCCCGTTGCGCGCCGATCGACCGCCGCCTCCGGCCGGTGTCCACGCGCCGGGGATCATGCGCCCACGACAGCGCGTGCAGGTGCCGTCCGACACCCGGGCCCAGGACCGCGGCCAGCGGTCCCTCACCCATATCGGCGAGCTGACCGACCTTGGTGATTCCGCGCTCGTGCAGCTCCCGGGCGGTCACGGCGCCCACGCCCCACAATCGTTCCACCGGCAGCGGATGCAGGAACTCCAGCTCCTTGTCCGGCGGAACCTCCAGCAGCCCATCCGGTTTGGACACCGCACTGGCCACCTTGGCGAGGAACTTGGTCCGAGCCACCCCCACCGAGATCGGCAACCCGACCTCGGCCCGCACCCGCTCCCGCAGTCCGCGCGCGATATCGACCGGGCTTCCCGCGATCCGCCACAGGCCCGCCACGTCGAGGAACGCCTCATCGATGGAGATGCCCTCGACCTCGGGTGTGGTGTCCCGGAAGATCTCGAACACCGCCTTGCTGGCCTGGGAATAGGCGGACATCCGCGGCGGCACCACGATCGCGTTCGGGCACAGGCTCATCGCCTGACGCAGATTCATCGGCGTCCGCACCCCGAATGCCTTGGCCTCGTAGCTGGCGGCCAGCACGACTCCGCCGCCCACCAGGACCGGTCGACCGCGGAGTCGCGGATTGTCCCGCTGTTCCACCGACGCGTAGAACGAGTCCAAGTCGGCGTGCAGAATCGCCGCGCGCTCGCGGCGGTCAGCGCTTCTCGGGTCGGTGGCGGACACGAACATATGTTCGCATACCGCACGGTCTGGTGGTTGCCGGAATCCGTGCTCCGCCCGAATTGCCTGGTCATCAATCTTCGCCCTGACCATCGGGGCCTTCGGGATCGGAACCACCGAGTTCGTGATCATGGGCCTGCTGCCCCAGATCGCCGGTGACTACGGCGTCACCATTCCCACCGCGGGCCTGCTGGTCACCGGGTATGCGCTCGGCGTCGTGGCCGGTGCGCCCGTGATGACCGTGCTCGGCACGAAGATCTCCCGTAAGCGAATGCTCATGCTGCTCATGGGGTTGTTCATCGTCGGCAATCTGATCTCGGCGGTCGCGCCGAGCTTCGCGGTCATGCTCACCGGGCGCATCGTCGCCTCACTGGCCCACGGCGCGTTCTTCGGCATCGGCTCGGTCGTGGCGGCCGAACTCGTCGCTCCCGACAAGAAGGCCGGCGCGATCGCCACCATGTTCACCGGACTCACCATCGCCAATATCGTCGGCGTGCCGCTGGGCACCTTCATCGGCCAGGCGATCGGCTGGCGGACCACCTTCGTCATCGTCGCCGCGGTCGGTGTGGCCGGACTGATCGGCATCGCGAAGCTGGTGCCCGCCCTACCGCGTCCCGAAACCGCCCGGCTGGGACAGGAATTCGCCGCGCTCCGCAATGTCCAGGTGATGCTGGCCATGGCCATGGCCATGGCCATGGCGATGACCGTGCTGGGCTTCGGCGGAGTCTTCGCCGCCATCACCTACATCGCCCCGATGATGACCCAGGTCGCCGGATTCTCCGACGGCTCGGTCACCTGGCTGCTGGTGCTGTTCGGCATCGGCATGTTCCTCGGCGGCCGATACGCCGACCTCCACCTGATGCCGATGCTGTACGCGACGCTGGGGGGGCCTGAGGCGAGGGTGACCTTGCTGCAGCGGACCACTACCCAGTGGTCGGCCGCCATCGACTCACCGCGGGAGTGTGTCCGGCCAGCCGGTGAACACCCTGGCTCCGAGCTGGGAGCTTCCTGGGAACCAAGATCTCCCTATGCTGGTCGCATGACCCCTCCGATGACGGCGCTGGTGCGGATCGCCCCCGACCTCGACGCCGTGACCACGATCGGTCCCGAATCCGACCCCGCCGACACCGGCCTCACGGGCGGCGACATCGAGGCGATCTGGCGGTCCGTGCAGGACTGGTATCGGATGGGCACCACGCCCGCCATCCAGGTGTGCCTGCGCCACCGCGGGCACATCGTGCTGAACCGGGCCATCGGGTACGGCTGGGGCAACGCGCCGAAGGACGCGCCCGATGCCGACAAGCGACTGGTGACGCCCGACTCGCCGTTCTGCGGCTTCTCCACGGCCAAAGGCGTCGCCGCCGCCGTGATGTTCATGCTCATCGAACAGGGCGCGTTCACGTTGGACGACCGGGTGTGCGACCACGTGCCCGAGTTCAGCGGCCACGGCAAGGACCGCATCACCATCGGCGACGTCATGTCGCACTCCGCGGGCGTCCCGTTCATCACCCCGCCCTACCGCGGCTCCGAACTCGTCCTCGACGAGGAGCTCGCCGTGCGCGGCCTCGCCGATCTCGTTCCGAGCTGGCGGCCCAACCGATTCCGCGTCTACCACGCCATGACCGCCGGCCTGATCCAGCGACTGCTGGTCCAGCGCGCCACCGGGCGGGCCATGCGAGACCACCTGCGCGAGCAGGTCCTCGAACCGCTCGGCTTCCGCTGGAACAACTTCGGTGTCCGGCCCGAGGACGTCGACAGCGTGGTCCCCAGCGTGCGAGTCGGCCCCGGACCGTCCAAGGTATGGCGTCACCTCGCCGGGCGCGCCCTCGGCGGCGGCCTGTCCGGCCCCACCGACGAATCCGCGGCCCGCGCCTTCCTGACCGCGGAACTCCCCTCCGGCAACCTCGTCACCACCGCCGCCGAGCTGTCGCGCTTCTACGAAATCCTCTCCCGTGGCGGTGAACTCGACGGTGTCCGGATCATGCGCCCCGACACCCTGGACGCCGCGACCCGCCCGGCCCGTTGGCTCCCGGGCGTGGCGGGCCGGGTCTCGGTGGGAGGCTACGAATTGGGCGCCCGCCGTTCCAAATTCGGCCCCGACACCGGCTCCCACTTCGGCCGCAGCGGACTGACCACCCAGTACGGCTGGGCCGATCCGGCACGCAGCCTCTCCGGCGCGATCCTCACCAGCGGCAAGGCCCAAGCCGACATGGACCGGCCATCGCGGTTGGTCGCGCAGATCTCGACAGCGATCCGGCCCGAGGGCTGACTCGGGCCGCTTCGTCCCCAAGTCTTGACCTTGCCCCTGGGGGCAGCGTTTAGATTCACCACCATGCGGATTGGTGAACTCGCCCGACTGGCCGAAGTCAGCCCGAAAGCGATCCGGCGCTACGAGTCCCTGGGCCTCGTAGCCCCCACCCGCCACGCCAACGGCTACCGCGAATACGACGACGACACCATCCGCCTCGTCCGCGAAATCCGCTCCCTCAACCGCCTCGGCATCCCCGTAGAGGAAACCCGCCCCTTCCTCGACTGCCTGGTCGCGGGCAGCGAACACGGCGACGACTGCCCCGAATCCCTCGCCGAATACCACCGCGCCATCACCGATCTCACCACCCAGATCGACATCCTCACCGCCCGCAGAGACGGCCTTGTCCAGCGACTCCATGAGGCCGCACGCCGAACCGCGGGCCCACTCCCCGAAGCGCCGACGCACGAAGGACCCCAGATGACCGAGATCGCCTCCATCACCGACGACACCTTCCAGCAGAAGGTCCTGGACCAGCAGGGGACCGTCCTGGTGGACTTCTGGGCCGAATGGTGCCCGCCCTGCCACATGATCAAGCCGGTGCTCGCGGAGGTTGCCTCGGAACGAGCGGACGCCCTGACCATCTACAAACTCAACACCGACGAAAACCCTTTGGCAGTCCGCGAATACGCCATCATGTCGCAGCCGACACTCTTGCTGTTCCGCGACGGCGAGCTCGTGCGCACCCTCGTCGGCGCACGATCGAAGAAGAAACTCCTGTCCGAACTCGACGCCGCGCTCCAACCCCACGACCGCGCTTGATCCGACAAGGAACAGGTTTCGCATCGCAGGACTGCCAGTGAGGGGCCGAGCTCCGGGTCGAAGCGGTCCTCCAGCGGGTTGGAACCGCTGTCGGTGTGGGAGAGAAGCGATTCCACGGCGCCGGGCTGCTTCCCTCCGAACGGGATCAGCGGTTCGTCGACGTCCAGGAACACGAGTGGACGGTTCGTCCCGGTCATGAAGTTCGCTATCGCTCGCGGGCTGCCAGGGCCTTGCGGGCGGCGGTGAACCATTCCTGGGTGCCGACGAGGCCGGCGGCGATGTCCTTGCGGGCGCCGTTGAATCCGTAGAGGTTGCCAGCGTAGCGGGTGAGGACCGAGCCCTCGGGTTCTTCGAGTTCCTCGAGGACGGCCGTGTCCTGGAGGAGGTAGGCGACGTCGGCGAGTTCGGTGCTGGTCCACGTGTCGCGATAGTCATCCCAGCCGTGCTGTTTGACCGCGAGGGCGCGGTCGACCAGGGCGGTCTGGAGGGCGCTGCGGTCGGCGTCGGTGGGCTGGCGGGATTTGAGGTGGTCCCAGTTGATCCGCTCTGCGTCGGTCATTGGCCGATTATGTCATCGCGGTTCGGGGGCGGGTCAGGAGAGCGTCGAGTTCGGCCGCACCCGCCAGGAGGGCTCGGGAGCGGGATTCGATGGCGTGATCGCGCGCGGCCAGGCGGGTCAGGACGTCCTGACGGCGACTGGTGTCCCGAAGCTCGGGCATGAGGGCGCGCAGGGCTGGGATGCCGTAACCGGCCCGGCGGAGTTGGTAGACGATGCGGACGTCGCGGACATCCGCGGGTGTGTAGATGCGGGCGTCTCGGGTGTCACCGCGCTGAGGACTCGACAGGCCCATGGCCTCCCAATGCCGCAGCGTGGAAGGTCGCACGCCGATCGCATCGGCCAGCTCGGAGATGGTCATCGAATCCGACTGGCGCACATCGGTGATCGGTTCGTCGCTGATATGCCGCACGGCGGCCCGGGTCGCCGCGAGATCGCGGCGTTCGGCGTGCAAGGCGGCGTGCGCGGCGTCGACGAGTTCGAGCATCGCGGCGGGGGAGTCACAGTGAGCGGCGCGCATGATCGCTTTGGCGTCGACCGGCCCCACACCCGCGGCGAGCGCGCGATAGGCCCGCGCCGACACCACGTGAACCTCGCGGTACGCGCGATACCCGGTCTCGCTGCGGGTCGTCGGCGGCAGCACCCCGTCGCGTTCGAGATTGCGGATCTGCTGCACCGAGTACCCGGACCTGCGGGCGACATCGGCGGTACGGAACGACCCCGAGTTGCGACTTTCCACCCAGCGACCTCCACCTTGACTGCCCAAGTCTCCACAAGCACTTCAAGGTGACGATAGAACTCATGGATATCGACGAGATCACCGAGTTCATCGAGACCCTGGACGGCGTCCTGACCCTCGCACCCGGCCCGGACAGCAACTTCCCGGAACTGTCCTGGGGCGACACGTTCTTCTACTACGCCCCCGACGGCCAGGTGCCCACCCGAACCCAGCCCTTCGCCACCATCGTGACCAAGAACTATCCCGACGACACGACGTCGGACCTCGACCGCCCCGGCGCCTTCCGCCTGAACGTCAACGCCGGACGCGAAGGCTTCACGGCCACACTCGGATACGGTCCGAGAGACCTCGACGACCATCCCGTCGACGCGAGCGAGTTCGACACCTGGATCCCGCACCCCGTGTACGGCACCGCGGGGTGGCTGTCGGTGGTGAACCCGGCGAGCGCCACCGAAGCGACCGCTCGAGATCTGCTGCGGACAGCACACCGACGCGCCCGGCCGGGATACGAACGACGCGCCGACCAGCGGTCTTCTTGATCGCCGCTTCGCCGAATATCGACCTGAACCGTTGCCTTCCGGTGTCACCCTGAGACGATGGAGCTCAACGATGAGCAGGGCACCGGATCCTTCTACGACGCGGGGCAAGCGCCGGCCGCGGTCGCCGCGGCCGAGGTCGGTCCCACCGCCGTGGTGGTCAACAAACCGGCCGAGCCCGCGCCGCCGCCCACCGCCCCCGCACCCGCGCCGCAACCCGACCTCACGATCATGCTGGATCGGACCTACAACGCGGTGACCCGTCGTGAATCGTTCAGGCTATTGCGGCGCATCGGATATGAAGACGACGCACCCGATGGGTTCGGCACCATCCTGGTCCCGGCGGACCTCGAGCATTGGACCACCGACCTCACCTCGGTCCCCGCTTTCCTGACCTGGCTGGTGCCGAAAACGGGCGCCCACCTGCCGGCCGCGATCCTGCACGACGGCCTCGTGCTCAACGGCGACGAACCGGCCAGCTACATCGCCGAGCGGGTCATTCATCGCGACGACGCCGACCGCATCTTCCGCGACGCGATGGCCAAGACCGGCACCGGCCTGATCCGCCGCTGGATGATCTGGGCCGCGGTGACCGCGGCGACCATGCACCTCGGACACCAGGTCGACTGGTCCCCGCTGCGCAAGTGGCACTACCGAATCGCCTTGTGGGGCACCGGCTTGCTGATCCTGTTGATCGGCCTCTGGTGCACCCTGGACCTGATCGACGTCCCTGGCATCCCCGGCGTGCCCTGGCTCGGCAACGACATCTGGCATGAGCTGATCGGCGGCTTCTCCGGGGCCATCGTGATCCCGCTGCTACTCGGTTCGACGTGGGGCAAATTCCGAAAGGCCGGATGGATTCTCGGGCCCCTGGTGGCCTTGATCATTCCCGCGGTGATCCCGATCCTGCTCATCAGCGCCGCCTTCGTCGGCGTGGATCGCCTCCAGCGCTGGAACACCCGGCTGGCCGCTGCCGTGGCCGTCGCCTTCGTCGCCCTGTCGATCGCGGCGTTCGTCATGTCCTGGTGGACTTCCTGACCGGTGGCGAGTCGGGAGTCGCCGCAAGCGATTTCGAGGATCAGAAGCAGATCGGCGCCTGCTCCCATGGATCCCGGCCGAAGCCCCTAGGGGCGAGCGTGACTGGGCTGCGCACGCTCTGCGGAACCTGCTCTGATGTCCGCGTCTTCGAGCGCGGGCACGAGCGGGGCGAGTGCGGCGCGTTGCAGATCAGTCATGTCGATCGAACTCATTCGCTCCGCCGAGGTGGCCGAGCAGTTCCAGGCCGGGGTGCGCGACCTGGTCGCGCAGGGAAAGCCGTTGGCGATCACCGGTTTCGGCACCGCGACCTGGAAAGGCGCGGCCGATATCGCGCCGCGCAGCAACAAGATCGTCGAATACGACGCCGGCGGTGCCCCGATTCGATTGAACGGCAACTTCGTTCGGGACGAGGCCGGACAAGCCGCCTACCTGTCCGAACTGCTGGAGATCTTCGACAGCGAAGGCGTCGACAGCGCCTTCGTATTCCTCTTCGCGCTGCACAGCCACCCGCACCGGCCCGACGGTGATCCCCGCGACGACCTGGACCTCGCCAGCCTCGGCATCGTCAAGGTCCTGGAGGACGAATACGGCGATACCTATCCGGACATGGCATGGGAACCGAAGGAGGCCTTCACCGCGGTCGCTCGTTCGTACAACGCGGGGTTCCGGTAGTAATCGCGCGAAAAACAACGTCAATGGCTCGGCCAGCGGTATCTCGGCTACTGGGCCTGGGTCTCGTGCACTGCGGATCCGATCGCGACGTGTGCGAGCAACCCTGGCGGGTCGACGCCCAAATGCCGGGTGACCTCACACAGCGCGTTGTCCAGTGCCACCCGCGTGGACCCCGGCCGCTGACGAACATCTGCACTCCAGCACTCCCCCTCGAGCGAATACGTGACCGCTCGATAGTTCGACGCCGCTGTGCCAGCGGATTGCCCGCATTGATCGTTTTACGAACGGAGGTCAGCGGCCCACCAGAAGAGGCTCGACCGAACGCGATGGCATCGGGTTGGGCCATCCGCATCTTGCTCAGGCGCGGCGTCAACGTTGCTGTTACGCATGGTTACGGAGATGTGCTAGTGTGGGCGACCCTTCAGCTATGAAGGCGGAGCGTCGGCGACGGCGTTCTCGAGAAGGCCGGTGGCGCACTGGAACTGGGAATTGAGCCGCCCCTAGTGCCCCACCGGCCCCTACGCTGCTAGTCAACCGACCAGCTTCTCAGCAATCTACCAGTCGCCCGCGTCAGCTGTGTGGTCGCCGGCAGCGATACCCGGATGAGTAGTGGGATTCGAGCGCTTCCGTCGGGAGCGCAGATGGTCCGCGCCGTGTCGATCTCGAACTGGGTGTGGCGCGCCGAAGCTGGTCGAGCAGGCAGAACTCACGGTGGCGAACTTCCGGCCGCGAGCGTCCTCACCAGTTGGAATTTCGAACCGCTGTACGGTGACTGGATGAGTGAAGAAATGGGCCCGAGGCCGGGGATGCCGGTGCGTGGATCGAGCTCTGGCCAGCCATTGATGGCAGCCTTCGACCTGTTGGGTCGCCGCTGGGCGATCACGGTGTTATGGGAGTTGCGAGGGGATCCGATCGGTTTTCGGGAGCTGCGGCGCAGTCTGCCCGGCATTTCTTCCAGTGTGCTGTCGACTCGGTTGCGCGAGCTGGTCTCCGTCGGCGTGGCCGACACCTCGACCGCCGGCAAGTACCGGTTGACCCCGATCGGTACCGAACTGCTCTACGCGCTCGCCCCGCTCAAGGCATGGTCGAGCAGCTGGGCCCGGCACCTGGGCGTGCAGAGCTTCGACCACAGCCCCGTCGACGATCTCGACCAGCTGCCCTGAAATCCGAACCAGTCCAACCGTCTCGAATGGACGTCCCCGATCTGGTAACGAATCATTGTGGTTCGCTTTTCGAACCGATTCGGTTAGGGTGGGCGCAGTGTTCCCAGATCATGGAGGTGAGTTTCGACGTGCGGTGGTTCGGTTTGCAGGGATTGGAAAGTAGTTTCTCGACGATCGTGGCGCAGCTGGGCGACGGTGGTGTGCGATGACGGGCCGGGCGTCGCAGAACGCGCTGACCCGGCTGGTTCTCGCCGGCACGCGCCGTGTGATCCTCGGTTACGCCGAGCGCGGCACCGAGTCCTCCACACGGGCGTTCGACAGCTCCTACCCGCTGTCCCCGCTGCCCGGGCATCGCTTCTACGGATGGACCCACTACGGGGTGATGATCCCGAACCTTGATGGCCCGCACCAGTATTTGAGTGTCATGGTGATGGCGGGAATGCCGGGACAGCGGGCCTTCGACGTCGACGACGTCGTGACGACCACGCCCCGCGACACCGCCACGGTGTCGATCTCCACTGCGGCGGCGGCCTACTACGGCACGGTGTCGATGCGCGATGACTGTGTCTTCGGGTCCGGCGACGACGAGCTGCAATTCGGTGCGGAGTTGACCCTGGGCGGACGCTATCCGGAATTCGTCGTGGCCATCGACATTCCCGGCCTGACCGCACGCCTGCAGTTCACCCTCGCTGAACGCGCAACCTGGTTCGTCCAGGGGCGCCTCTACGATCACCTGAGCCTGTTCGGCCGCTACACCGGCTGGATCCAGACACCCAGCTCCCGCGTCGACGTATCGGGTTCGGGCAACATCGAATACGCGCGCTGCGTGGGCCCCTACGCCGTACGTGATCGTCTACTGCCCTGGCGTTACAAGGCGCCGATCGACTTGTTCACCTACCAGGTCGTCGACCTGTCCACCGATGCTCAACTGTTGTTCTGCAGGGTCGGCATATTCGGTGACCGCGTCGGCGACCTGGTGCTGCACCGCACACTGTCGGGCAGCGGTGACTGGCGCGTCAACGAAATCGCCACCGACCGCACCTTCTACGAGGTCCTCGAATACCAGGACACACCCGCCACCGACAGCACCGGAGAACACCCGATGCTCTTGCCCCGCCGCTTCCGATGGGGAGTACGTGATCGTCTCACCGTCACCGGAACCTACGACACCCCACCACGATTCGGCGTCGGCCGCGGATACATCGCCGGATACCGCGCCGAGGTCGACCTCGACGCACACCACACCACCACCCGCGGCTACGCCGAATACATCGACGTCAGTTAGGGCATCGTAGGGTGCTGCTGTCGCGGGCCGGCGCGCTGCCGCCGGCCCGCTCTGAAGACGACGAGGCGACCGGCAGCAGCGACCGGCCAGGGCTCGGACGTGCTCGACCGGCAGCTGCTGTGGTTCCGCCCCGGGCATGCGGACTGGCAGTTCCTGCTGAACGTCACTGTGCTGGTCGGGCTCGCGGTGCTCGCCCTCCGGGGAATCACGGCAGGATCGGGTCATCCGCTGACGCCGACACCGCAGACGGCAGGAGTGCTCGTGACACCGCCCGCCCTCTGGAAGGCGGGCGGGAAGATCGTGTGCTGGTGGAGATCTCGGCCCGCGGAAGGGGATCCAGGCGCTGGCGACGGTGCGGGCCCGACGCCGGCGGCATGAATCGGTCTGGATGTGCCCGTTGTCCCGGTAGGAGCCGCGCGAAAGACAACACATATGGCTGGACCAGCAGCGATGGCGTTGTGATCGGTTCGGGCTGCGGGCGGACGCGGTAGGTGCTTGGCCGCCGATGAGGGTGGTCGGTGTGCTGGACGTCAGGTTTCGCGGCGACGCAGGTGTTCGCGGCCGAGGAGTTGGCGCGTCTGCGGGAGTTTCCGGAGATCAGCCGGGAGGAGTTGTTCCGGTTCTTCACGCTGACTCCCTCCGATATCGCGTTCGTCGCGCCGGGGCGGGGGCGGGGTCCGGAGGATCAGCTCGGTTTGGCCGTGGCGTTGTGCCCGCTGCCGTGGTTGGGGTTCGTGCCGGACAAGGTCGCGGCCGCGCCGAATGTGGTGGTGGCACGGTTGGCGGATCAGCTGAAAGTCGATGCGTCGCAGATCCGTTCGTACGGCCGCCGGGCACAGACCCGCACCAAGCATCTGAAGCTGGTGGGTCAATATTTGAGCTGGCGGTCGGCGGGTGCGATGGATTGAAGGAACTCGACGAGTTCCTGCTGGCCCGGGCGACGGAACATGATTCGCCGACGCTGCTGTTCCGGCTGGGGTGTGAGTATCTGATCTCGGCGCGGGTGATCCGGCCCAGCCCTGACACCGTGGTCCGCCGTGTCGTGCATGCGCGTGAGCAGGCGCAGTGGGGGACCTACGATCGGCTTGCGCATGAGCTGACTCCGCAGTGGTGCGCCGAGTTGGACGGCTTGCTGGTCACCGATGCCTCAATCCGAATGTCACGGTTGCGGTGGTTGTCCACCGGCCCGGTGGAGGCGGCCGCGGCCGCGGTGCGCAACGAGGTCGAGAAGCTGGGGTTCATGCGCGGTCTCGGCGCGGACACCCTCGATTTGTCGGTGCTGCCGGCGGAACGTCGCCGGTTCCTGGCCACGCTGGGCCGCCGCCTGACTGGGCAGGCGCTGGAACGTCGTGACCCGCAGCGCCGGTATCCGATCTTGCTGACGGTGCTGGCCCAGTCGGCCGCCGATGTGCTCGATGAGGTGGTGGCACTGTTCGATCAGGCGCTGTCAGGGAAGTTCAGCGCCGCCGAGAACCGGATGCGTGAGCAAATCGCCGACCGCGTCAAGACCGGGGAGGACCGGCAAGCGCTGCTCGATGACCTGCTGGCGATTCTCATCGACCCACAGATCCCGGATGAGAATGTGGGCGGATCACTTCTTCGCCGAGGAGGGGCTGTCGACCTGTACCCACGTGACCGATCAGCACACCACATACGGCACCAAGGTCATCGTCGCTACCCGCCGCGAAGCCCACTACGTGCTGGATGAAATCCTCGGCAGCGCAACGGATCTGCCGATCACCGAGCACGCGACCGATATTCACGGGGTCACCCTGGTCAACTTCGCGCTGTTCGACCTGCTGGGGATGCGGCTATCCCCGCACATCCGGGACCTGGGCAAGATCACCCTGTACCGGCCGGTGCCGCGCGGTTCCCGCTGCCGCACGCGTTCGTTTCCCGTGCGGGCGTGACGTTCCCGCTGCAAGAGCTCACCTACAGTGGCGCATTCGTCCTCATCGCCGGTGAGGACGGGGCGGCGTGGGTCGACGCCGCCCGCAAACTCGCCGAGAGCAGCGGCATCCGCCTGGTCGCGGTGACCGTCGACGCCGAACTGGCCGACGTGCGCTTCGCCTGGCTGTGCAAACGTGAAATCTCCCGTGCCGGTGCGGTTCTGGTGCGGCCCGATCGATTCGTCGGATTCCGGGCTGTCGAGGTCGTCGAAGATCCGCTGGCGGTGCTGTCCTCGGCCATGGAGCGGATTCTTGCTGTCGGCGGACCCGGCGCCGGTATCGGTGCGTGACTCAGCCGGCCGGCGACTCCAGCGGCAGCGAGTCGAGTCCGGGCAGCGGGGACCGGGCGATCCGCATCGCTTCGTCGGAGGGCAGGCCCAGCATGCGCAGCAGGTCTTCGGTCACCTGGTCGGCAGCGGTGGCGTCGTCACGGTCGGGGTGGTCGTGCAGCAGTTGGCCCAGGCACAGGGCGGCGCCGGTGACGATCGTCATGGTCAAGTCGAGATCGCGGAGCTGGAAGCGTCCGGTTCGCACGGCGGCCTCGATATCGCGGCGAGCGCGGGGGGTGATGCCGGTGGTGGCCTCGGTGAGGCCCAGTCCGTTGGCGAGCAGGATCTTGCTGAGCGTCGGCGCGCGGCGGTGCAGGCGGCCGACGAGCCGGAAGCTCTGCGCAAACGCCTGCGCCGGATCGTCGAGTCGCTCGGTCAGCACGTCCAGAGCCGCGCCGAGCCGATCCAGCGCGTCCTCGACCGCGGCCCGGAACAGCTCGTCGCGGCTGGCGAAGTGGTTGTAGAACGAACCCATCCCCACATCGGCGGCCTGGGTGATCTCCAGGATCGGCGGGTTCAGCTTGCCCTCGGCCATGAACGCCTGCGCGGCGGTCACCAGGGCCGCACGGGTTCGCGCCTTGCGGCGCTCAAGGCGGGTGGGTTCCGAATCGATCCGTGGGGGCATAGCGCCGTTCACCTCTCTGGCCAAGGTCCCGGCCATGGTAGCCCACAGCTTCAGTGTTGACGAAATATTCAGAAACCCTTGACTGAAGATAACGGCGTAAGTGACGATATCGTCAGTAAGTTGAAAGGGAGTGGTCGATGAATGACCATCACGACGTCCACGTCGGTCTCCACAGTGATCAGGGAGCGCTGCCCGGTGAACATCCCGGACGGGCCCGCAACCCGGTGATCAAGGTCGTGGACCTGGCCTGGCTGGAGTTCGAGAAACCGGACCTGGGCAAGGCCGAAACCTTCGCGCACGCCTTCGGATTCGCCACCGCCGCACGGTCGGCCGACGAATTGTGGCTGCGCGGAACCGATCCCGGCGCGCCATGCGTGCTGATCCGTCGCGGGCCGCGATCCAGTTTCCGTGGTCCGACATTCCGGGCCACCGATGCCGCCGATCTGTCGCGGCTCGCGGACCGCGCCGGATCCCGGGTGGCCGCGCTGCCGGAGACCGTCGGTGGGCTCGTCGTCGACCTCGCCGACCCGAACGGGCTGCGGGTGCGTGTCGTGTCGGGTATGGAGATGCTCGGCACGCTGCCCGCGCAGCAGCCGCACACGTTCAACTTCGGGCACAGCGCGATCCGGACCAACAGCACACAGCGCCCGCCCCGCGAACCGGCCCGGGTGCAGCGGCTGGGCCACGTGGTCTTCCAGACAACCCGATACCGGCAGACCCTGGACTGGTATCTGGAGCATCTCGGATTGATCGTGAGCGATTTCCTGTTCCACGCCGGCCACCGTGAGCGCGGTCCGGTGATGAGTTTCATTCGCTGCGACCAGGGTTCCACTCCGACCGACCACCACACCCTGGCGCTGGCGCTCGGGCCATCCAACCGCTACGTGCATTCGGCCTACCAGGTCGCCGACCTCGACGCGTTGGCCGCGGGCGGTGAATACCTACGCGAACAGGGGTATCAGCGGTCGTGGGGAATCGGCCGCCATATCCAGGGCAGCCAGATCTTCGACTACTGGCGCGATCCCGACGGATTCATGGTCGAGCACTTCAGCGACGGCGACCTGTTCGACAACACCCTCGAACCCGGCTGGGCGCCGATGTCGGCATCCGGTCTCGCGCAATGGGGTCCACCCGCCACCAAGGACTTCCTCGGCATCGCGCCCGGCCGGGAAACGCTGCGCGAACTGCGCACCATGACCCGCGCACTGCGCGAGGACAACGAATTCGACCTCGGCCGCCTGCGCGGCCTGATGAAAGTAGCCCGCTCATGAGCATTTCCGTACTCCGCACCGCCGACGCCTGGTGGGTCATGACCGCCACCGGGGCCGCCCGCGTGCACACCACCGCCACGACCACCGGTGAGCTGCTGGCCGATCGCGAGGCCCTCACCGCCGCGGCCGGCAGCCGCGACACCACGCCGGTGGCCGAGCTGACGCTGTGCTCGCCGGTGACCGCGCCGTGCCGGGTGGTCGCGCAGATGACGAATTTCACCTCCCACGTGAAGGATTCCGGCGGCGACCCGAAAACGGTGCCGCTCACCTTCTTCCGCAAGACCTCCGGATCAATCAGTGGCCCCTTCGACGATGTGATCCGGCCCGCTCATGTCGGGCTGCTGGACTACGAAGTGGAGATCGGCCTGGTCTTCGGCGCACCGATGCCCGTCGGCTCCGAGATCACCGCCGACAACCTCGCCGACTACATCGCCGGGCTGGTCGTCACCAACGATGTGTCCGCGCGGGATGTGCAGTTGCCGAAAACCCAGTTCTACGAGGCGAAGTCGTATCCGACGTTCACGCCGGTCGGTCCGGCGCTGGTGCTGCTGGACGCGGATGAGCTGAAGCGGTTCACCGATCTGCGGCTGCGGCTGTGGGTCAACGGCGAACTCCGCCAGGACATGACGGTCGCCGACATGATCTACCGGCCGGTGCGGGCGCTGCGGGAGCTGACTCGCTTCCAGCGGATGGACGCCGGGGATCTGCTGCTCACCGGCACCCCGATCGGGACCGCCATCAGCGCCCCGCCGAAGCCGCTGGCGCTGATCACCAACCTGCTGCCCCCGGCGGTGAAATGGAAGCTGTTCTTCGCCGGTCAGGCCAAGAACCCGAAATACCTCCAGGACGGGGACGTCGTCGAGGCCGCCATCGGAACCGACGACGGCGCACTCGATCTGGGACGGCAGCGCACCGTCGTGCGGTACGCGCGATGACCGTCACCACCGCTGGCGAGGACCGGCTGTGGCCGCGCTACGAGTCGCCAACCGATCTCGCCGAGATCGAATCCGTACCGCTGGCCGAACGCGGATTGCCGGAGTCGACCTATGCGCTGCTGGCGCGGGCGGCGCGGCTGTGGCCCGACCGGACCGCGCTGACCGTGCTGCCGGATGCGACGCGATGGCAAGAACCGTTGTGCCGCACCTTCTCCGAGCTATTGGCCGATGTCCACCGTTACGCGAATCTGCTGTACCGGTTGGGCGTGCGGCGTGGTGACGCGGTCGCGCTCATAGCGCCCAATTGCGCCGAGCTCATCCCGGCGACGCTGGCCGCCCAGCTGGCCGGTGTCGCCGCGCCGATCAATGGCGGCTTGTCCCCGCGGCACATCGCCGAACTGCTGCGCCGTTCCGGCGCGCGGGTCGTGATCACCGCCGGTCCCCAACTCGCCGTCGAAACCTGGCGCTCGACGAGGGAATCCGTGGTCGGCGGAGACATCGACGCACTGCTGGTACTGCGCCCGACCGCGTCGACCGCCGCGGAGCCACTTCCAGGGCTGGACGGGGTAGAGGTGGGGTACCTGACCGATCTCGCCGCCGATGAGGACCCGGCCGGTTTCACCGGACAGCTCCCGACCGCGACCGATCTGGCGGCGTTGTTCCACACCGGCGGCACTACCGGGATACCGAAGTTGGCCGCGCACACCCATACCGGTGAGGTCGCCAACGCCTGGATGATCGCCGCCCACTCCCTGCTGGACATGGATTCGGTGGTGTTCGCCGGGTTGCCGCTGTTCCATGTCAATGCCTTGGTGGTCACGCTGCTGGCGCCACTGTTCAAAGGACAGGCCGTGGTCTGGGCCGGACCGCTCGGCTACCGGGATCCCGCACTCTACGGCTACTTCTGGAACCTGGTAGAGCGCTACCGGATCGCGACGATGAGCGCGGTGCCGACCGTGTACGCGGCGCTGGCGCAGTGCCCGGTCACCGCCGACATCTCCAGCCTGCGCTACGCGATGGTCGGTGCGTCGCCGCTGCCTGCGGCCATACGCGAGAACTTCCAGGCCCACACGGGAATCACGCTCATCGAAGGCTACGGCCTGACCGAGGCGACCTGCGCCAGCGCCCGTACCTTCCCCAGCGCACCGCGGCCCGGCGCGGTCGGGCAGCGCATGCCCTACCAGAAGCTCAAGGTCGTGCGGATCGGACCGGACGGCAGCTGGAACGACCTGCCGCGCAATCATCTCGGGGTGCTTGCGGTCAGCGGTCCCACGCTGTTCGCCGGATACGTGAGCGGGCGCGGCGACCACGGCCATCTGCTCGACGGGCGGGGCAAGCTGGTGAACGGCTGGCTCGATACCGGTGACCTCGCCCGCGTCGATGACGACGGGTTCGTCTACTTGCAGGGCCGCGCCAAGGACTTGATCATCCGCGGCGGTCACAATATCGACCCCGCCGTCATCGAAGACGCCCTCCTGGCTCATCCACAGGTCACCGGTGCCGGCGCGGTCGGGCGGCCCGACCCCCACGCCGGTGAGATACCGGTCGCCTATGTCACGCTGGCCGCGGGCGCCGAGGTGACCGAAACCGATCTGCTGGTCTGGGCGAGCGAGCGGGTTCCCGAGCGCGCCGCCGCGCCGAAATCGATCACCGTGCTCGACTCGCTGCCGACCACCGACGTCGGCAAACCCTACAAACTCGCGTTGCGCGCCGACGCCACTCGCCGCGAGCTGCGCCACGCACTCGACCAAACGAGCGGAATCGGTGCCGTATCGGTGACGGTCGAGGACGGCTCGGTCCTGGCCACCGTCGAACTCGATACGACGGCCGACGCCCGGGCTGTACGAGCAGTGCTCGGCCGATACGCAATTTCATGGAAAGTCCTGGTTGATCAATGAAGATCGCGTCGATCGCACTCACGTGTCTGCTCGTGTTGTGCTTCGTTTCCGCCGGAGCGGCCAAAGTGCTCGCGGTACCGTCCATGCGGGAGCGGGCCGCTCATGTCGGCTTCTCGATTGCGGCTTACCGGGCCATCGGTGCGCTCGAACTCGCCGCTGCGGTGGGCCTGGTAGCCGCACTGGTGTGGTGGCCGGTCGGTGTGGCAGCCGCGGGCGGTCTGGTCCTGCTCATGCTCGGCGCCACCATCGTGCACACCCGCCACGGCGACCCGCTGCCGCAGTTCGCACCGGCCGTGGTCGCCGGGCTGATCTGCGCGGCCTACGTCGCAACACTGATCGGAGCGCACCGATGAGCGACTCGATCGTTCCCGTGGTCATCGTCGGTGCGGGCCCGACCGGGCTCACCGCGGCCACCCTGCTGGCTCGGTACGGCATCGAGGTACTCGTGCTGGAACGCTGGGACGGGGTATTCCCACAGCCGCGCGCGGTGCACCTCGACGGCGAAGTGCGCCGGATCCTTGCTCGGCTCGGCATCGGGTCCGGCTTCGACGCCATCACCCGGCCCGCGCTCGGGCTGCGTCTCCTCGACCGCGACCAGCGCGTGCTGGGCCAGATCGACCGCGACCCGGCGGGCGGGCGCAACGGATACCCCGAGGCGAACCTGTTCGACCAGCCCGAACTGGAAGCGCTCCTGCGCGCCAACCTCGAAAAGCACCGGTCGGCCACCGTACGCGGAAACGTCGAAGTCACCGGCATCACCGAGGAAACCGACTGCGTACGAGTCGATTACACCGACCGTGTCAACGGATCGGCGTCGATGGTCCGCACGCGGTATCTACTCGGCTGCGACGGCGCCAACAGCCTGATCCGTACCGCGATCGGCGCACACATGCGGGACATGAGGTTCGAACAGCGCTGGCTGGTGGTCGATATCGCCACCACCGCCGAACTCGGCCAATGGGAGGGGGTCCATCAGGTCTGTGACCCGCAACGTGCCGCCACGTACATGCGCATCGGAAAAACCCGTCACCGTTGGGAATTCCGCCTGCGGCCCGGCGAAACCGCTGCCGACTACCCGGATATCGCACACCTGCACCCGCTTATCCGCCCCTGGACCGCGGACACCCCCGCCAGGGAATTGGAACTGGTCCGGGTCGCCGAGTACACCTTCCGCGCCCAAGCCGCCGATCACTGGCGCCACGGGCGAGTCTTCATCCTCGGCGACGCCGCACACCTCACCCCGCCGTTCATCGGACAGGGAATGTGCGCCGGACTGCGCGACGCGGCCAACCTCACCTGGAAGCTGGCCGCTGTCCTGGCCGGCGGCCTGCCCGCCGACCTGCTCGATACTTACGAAGAGGAACGAAAACCACATGCCCGCAGCATGATCCGTCTCGCCAAACTGATCGGCGTGATCATGACCGACGGCGGCGAGCTGGGCAATCGACTGCGCAGCGTGCTCGCCCCTCACCTGCACCGCATCCCCGGCCTCACCGCACAGATCACCAGCGGCGAAACACCACCGCTGCGCCGCAGCAGCCTGGTCACAGCCCCCCGCCTCCGTCGTGGTCTGGCCGGCAAACTCGTCCCCAGCGCCCGGCTCGCCGATGGCCGCGGTGTCGACGACGCCATCGCCGGCAGATACACCATCATCACCACATCCACACCGACGTCTGCTCAACGCGAGCACATCGAACAACTCGGCGGAGTCTTGCTCACCGCCGAGCCCGGCGACGAACTGCACCGCTGGCTGAGACAAGGACGCACCACCGCAGCCCTGGTCCGCCCGGACGGGACAGTCCAGCGAACCGGAAACAAGCTGACACAGCTGTGCACCGACATCGTCCGCCTCCACTGAAGCCACAATCGGGACACCGCTCGAACAACACGATTCGAAAGCGGTGAGTCGTTGTCCCACGTTCACGTAGTGGTGCTCGGTGAAGATCTTCTGGTTGGGTTCAGGTACGGCGTCGAGCAGATCGCGGGCCTGGTCGTAGGACAGCCTGGCCAATCTGACGGCAGGCTCGGAACCTGACTCATCCGAAGTACCAGTGGCGTCCGGCGGCCCATCCGAGGAATCGGCGGCCGCCACCGTCGGGGACGAGGCCGGCCGGGGTGAAACGGCCGCCGTCTAGGATGTGGGCGAGTCCGGCGACCGCGGGGGCGAGCTGG
The DNA here is from genome assembly GCF_042732555.1 of Nocardia sp. NPDC059764. Lineage (NCBI taxonomy): Bacteria > Bacillati > Actinomycetota > Actinomycetes > Mycobacteriales > Nocardiaceae > Nocardia > Nocardia sp. NPDC059764. The sequence continues at coordinate 26,698 of NZ_JBHWHH010000035.1, read as the reverse complement.
GGTGTGGTGGTCTGCTCGGACAGCCGATGCAGTTGGGCGCGCTGGGTGGCCTGATCGCAGTAGCTCAGCAGGAAGATGGCCTGCCGCCAGGCGTAGGCGGCATTCTTCAGCTGGATGAGGGCGGCGTGGCCGTGGGCCGGCTGGCTCAGTCGCCGCAGTGTCCATCCGAAGGCCCGCTGTGCTGCTTCCGGCGCGATGTCGCGCAGTCGGCGGTCGAGTTCGAGCGCGTCGACCAGCGCAGCCAGATTGTGTGTGGTGAGAATCTGGCTCTGCTCGAGCACCGCCCCGTTGCGGGCGACATAGCTGCCGTCTGTCCCGGCCTCGGTGGCGCGCTGCTCGCACCGCTCGGCAAAATCGGGGGCGGTGGCCTTGTTCCAGCGAGTGACGGTGCGTCTCCGCACATCCCATGCCGACGTTGCGGGCAGGTCGTAGTACGCCTGGTACAACGTGCCGTCCAGGGTCCGGCTCGCGGTGATGGCGGCAGTGCGCCACTTCTCGGTGAAGGTGCCCATGAAGATGTCCGCGGCGACCTCCTCGAGCAGGGGCAGGTCCAGGCCCGCCCGCTGTGCGAGTGCGTGGAATTCACGCACGAGTGGATTCGGTAGCACAGCATGCGGAAAGGATTCGATCGCCAACATGGTCACCTGCCGCAGGAGCGCGCGGGCAGCGCTGGCCTGCACCGACTTGTCGTTCCGGTTGTGGCGCAACGGGGTCAGCGCAGTAACCCACGGTAATTCCTCGAACCGGACCTGATGCTGCAGATCGACCAGCAGCAGGCTGCGCCGTCTCCGGAACGCGGTGTAGAGCTGTTCGAAGAGTTCCGCGACATCCGGGTCGGTGATATCGGCGGATAGTACCTGCGAGGTGAGCTGGGGAAGGACGGCTGCGAGCGTCTCACCCGAGCCGATGATTCCGCGCCGGATCAGCTCGCCGGCAGGTGCCTCCAGAGCACGAATCGCCTTGTCTTGCAGGTGTTGCGGCATCGCCGAACCCACAGGAACGGCCGGGCGGTCGGCTGCAGGCCGAACCATTGCTTCCTCGGCAGCCGAGATCGATGCGGTGACCGAGTCGAGCGAAAGCAGTCCGCCGTCGGCAGGATAGCGGTCCAACCGGATCGCCAACACTGTCGCGAGATCAGCGAACAACGGTGCGGACAGGCACTCGGCCTGTGCGATGCGTACGGATTCGCGTGCGGCGCCGCCGGGCTCACCGTGGCGGGTGATCGTGTTGGCGAGTACACGGCGGACCCATCCGACCTGTCGGGCATTCAGGCCGGCACCTGCGGCACCGCAGCCGAGCAGGGCCTCGTACAGCCGAACGAAGTTGCTCTTGCGGTGTGCGTGCCGTCCGCGGAACTCGTGGTCACGGCGGGCGAGGGTGAAATCGTCCAGCCAGCGCGCTCGTTCGTCCTCCCACCGCGCGGGCCAGGTCCGGCAGGGCCAGCCGCCCCGGACTATGCCCGAGTCGTCCAGCCGCGGCAGGTCGCCGTCGATCGTTGCGCACCACAGCTCCACCAGGCGGTCGTACAACGGCGTCCAGACATCGACGGCGGTGCGCATGAGTGTGAGCTGTTCCGGCGTGGAAACCGCCCGCAGTGCTGCCGCGACCTCACCCACCGACGTCACCCGCACCGCCACGCCGGCCGGACGGGCCGCGGCGTCGGCGGCGGGGGTGAAGCGCAACCGGGCCATGAACGGCCGCAGGTCGGCCATCAAGTCCAGCGCCTGCTCCAGGAGACCTCGGTGCAACAGAAGGGCGACGATGGGAAGCGCCGCGTCCTCGGGCACCTCGATCCGGTAGCGACCGCTTGTGATCAACTTCAGCAGGTCGGCCTGGCCGGTATCACCGAGGTACCACAGATTCAGCCGTTCCCGGTCCGTTTCGCCCGGCACCTCTCGCGGCAGCTGGGTGAGCAACTCGGCTTCGGCTGCACTCAACGGTGCTTCGGATAGGGCACGGCCGGTAGCGAAACCGCCGTGCGCCACTTCGAGAGTCACCCAGGCGGGCAGATCCGCGACAGGTGTGCGGCTGCCGACCGTGATGTGCCCAGTCGCCATGCCGTCCAGGACATCCCGCCACCGCTGCGCCTTCTTCTGTGCCCGGGCACGCGTTGTGCTGTCTCCCGCACGCACCGCGACCTCCAGTGCACGCTCCAGCCGCCCGGTCGCGTACAGCGTCGGGCCGTCCTGAAACGCCTGATCAGACAAACGATCCCTCCGAGAGATATGTACTTGGACCTGGCGGCGAGGGTCGAACTCGCGCACTCCCGGTCTCGAGCCGGGTGCTCTGCCACTGAGCTACACCAGGATTGGACATGGAGGCAGGATTCGAACCCGCGCCCTCCCGGTTAAGAGCCAGGTGATCTACCGCTGATCTACTCCATGAGGCACCGAGATAGTAACCGACACCGAGATCGGACTGCACGCAGATTTCGGCGAGCCGGATGAACAGGCGTCTGCTGGTACCGCCGACAGCAGCGGCGGTCGGTCAGCTCGTGGCGGCCAGGGCGATGTCCAGGCACGCGCGTGAGTTCCGGGACACCCGGGGGTCTGCACGCGCTCGCTCACGCTGCGCTGGCCGTGGATGGCAGATCAGCGCACCCGCCATCTCGCCGCCCAGAACGGCACTGCGGTCGATGAACTGACAGGTACGCGGGTACATGCAAGCACAGTTTTCGAATAGTTTCGTTGAGCTTTAGTAGCGTTGGTGGCAACCAAACGTAAACGAAATAGATTCGACGATTTTCAGGGGAAGCGGGGACTCTGACCCCCGATAAGGTTCACTTATCGGAGGTCAGAGTCGGGTTGATTGATTTGGGGCAGTTCGGGTTTCGTTTCGTGTTGTTCCGTTAGCAATGACGAAACCAACGCTACGATTTGCTGCGTGGCGAGTACTTGCAACTACCCGGGGTGTACGAAACCGATCACGCGCGGCGGAGGGCCGGGGCGGCCGTCGGAATACTGTGAGCACCCCGAGCACACGCGGTGGCGGGCTTGGCGGGAGCGGCAGCGGCAGCAGGCGGGGGAGGGTGAAGGGCCAGTCGCGAATGTCACTGTGACGCAACAGGGGCCGGTGACCGTGGCCCGCCTACGGGCGGATGAGCTGCTCGGACAGTTTCGCGCGATCGCCGAACAGCTGGGCACGACGCTGAATACGGCCGTGGCGGAGCTGTCCACCCTGGCCGATCCGGCGGTGGCGGAGGCGCAGGTCCAGGCTGTGCAGGCGGATGCGGCGCGGCGGATCGCCGAGGCGGAGATGGCGACCGTGGCGGCCGAGCAGGCGCGGCGGGAGAGCGAAGAGGCCAGGGCCGCGGCGGAATCGGCGGCCGAGGATGCGGCGCTCGCCGCCGAGGAAGCCGAGGGGCGGATCGCGGAGGCGCTGGCGGCACGCGATGACGCGCTGCAGGAGGTCGCGCGGGTGACCAAGCAGGCCGCCGATGATGTGTTCGCGGCGCGGGCCGAGGCGGAGGCGGAGATCCGTACCATCCGGCGGGAATCCAGCGAGGATATCGAGCGGGCCCGGCAGCAGGCGAGCGAGGACATCGAGTTGGCGCGGACCAAGGCGGCGGCCGAGATCGAGCAGGTGCGGCGGGATTCGGCGCAGCGGATCACCGCGGCGGGCGCGGAGCGGGATCTGGCCGTGCAGCGCGCCGCCGACGCCGAGCGCACCATCGAACGCGCGGAAGCCGCGGTGGCGGAACGCAGTCAGGTGGTCGCCGAGACGCGGACGGTGCTGGAACAGACGCGCTCGGATCTCGACCGCACCAGGACCGAACTCACCGATGTCCGCCGGCAAGCCGCCGCCGATATCGGCACCGTCCGTGCGGAAGCGAAAGCCGCACTGGACCAGGCGCATCAGGAGTCCGCGGCTCGCATCGCGGCGCTCGACGACGCACGGGCTCAAACCCTGGCGCGCGCCGCCCGCGCCGAGCAGCAACTCGACGCTCTCCTCGCATCCCGAACCGAACAGCCCGAGCCCTCCAAGTAGCCCCTTACACCATGCGGCCCCGTTGCGGGGGACAGAGAAATTGAGGGCACCCGTTCCGATGGTGAACCGGAGAATTGCCTCCTAAGGTCGGAGCGGGGGCCTTCGCCCCCGAGTTGTCTTGTCGCGCAGCGGATGTGTCGGGGCTGGGGCTGCGGTGAATTCGGGAGGAAGAATGTCCGCGATTGCGGATCGGTGTGGCCGGGTGCGTTCGGGGAAGGGTGCCGGCGCGGCGGAGGTGTTGGTGTTGGCGGCCGTGTTGACGCTGGCGTCGGGGTGTTCCTCGGATGATTCGAAGACTTCGTCGGCGACGACGACCAAATCGTCGACCAGTGTGACCACTACCAGTGTGGTACCGACGAGTTCCGGTGCGCCGGTGGCGAGTCCGGGTGGCGGGAACCCGGGCGGCGGCAATCCCGGCGGTGGTAACCCGGTAGCGAACTCACCGCAGCGGCCGCAGGACGTGGCACCCGGTGACGCACCGCCGCCCGAGCCCGCTCCGGCGCCCGGCGGTGTCGACCACTACGTGAAGTGCACCGACAAGATCAACTACGCCGGCGACCCGCGCAGCAACGCCGAAATCAATCTGCTCGGTGAGCAACACGGTGGCGACTGCCCGGTTCCGATTACCGCCACCGCAACCGCGACGACAACCCCACCGGCCACGACCACGACCGATCCAGCGCCAACCGTCACCTCCACCACGGTTGCTCCGACCACCACGGCAGCGGAGACGACGTCTCCGCAAACCACCACGGCCGCAGCGCCTCCCGCCGCCGATCCGGCCACCACGCCGGCCGCCGCGACCGTCCAGAAATAGCTCGGGCCCACCCCCTTGTGACACCTGGTGCCGTTTGCGAATATGACGCAAGATTTCCTGGTGGATAGCGGTATCGTCGGTGGGGAAAGAGGGGTGTGACACTTGAACATCAACGCCATGCGAGCACGGCAGTCCCGGCCGAGCGTGGCACGCGTATACAGCTACGTCCTCGGCGGGCGCGACAATTACGGTGTCGACAAGGATCTCGGTGACTACTTCATCGGAGACCTACCCGGGTCGGAAAAGTTGGCCATCACCAATCGCGACGCCGTGCTGCGCGCCGCGAAGGCCATGGCGGACGCGGGAATCCGGCAGATCATCGATATGGGCTGTGGCCTCCCGGCAGCCGTGAACGTGCACGAGGTGGTGCGGCAGGTCTACCCGGAGGCCCACGTCGTGTACGTCGACGACGATCCGTTCGTGGTGGCCCACGGCCGGGCGCTCCTCGCCGTCGACGAGGGAATCATGGTGCTGGAAGCCGATATTCGCGATCCGGCGGGCATCGAGAACAATGCCGAGGTGCAGCGGCTCATCGACTTCGACGAGCCGGTCGGCCTGCTCTTCGCCATGACGCTGAGTTTCGTCAATGACGAAGAGAATCCGACCTCGGTGGTCCAGTACTGGGCGGATCGGATCGCTTCCGGCAGCCGGATCTACCTCTCGCACTTCCGGACCGGAACCTCGCGCGAGGCGATGGCGACCGCGAGCAAGATCCTGGAAGCCTTCGGCCGCGGACGCTTCCGCACCGACGACGAGATCCGCGCCTGCTTCGGCACGCTCGCGATCGACGAGGACGGTCTGCGTCCGTGTGTCCAATGGCGTGGTGAGGACGCCGAGGGGCACCCGGCCGAACTGACGATCTGGGAACAGCTGGTGGTCGGCGGCATGGCCCGCAAGCCCTGATCGACGCATACGACGAGGCACCGGTAGCGACCTGCTGCCGGTGCCTCGTCGTTTCTGCTCGAGCCACCGATCAGTCCGTCCGCCCGATTCCGTAGCGGCCCGGTCGGTATCGGGGTTCCGGTAGAACTCGCGCGGAAAACAATTGATCGCCGCAGTGCCCCATAGGGTTTCGAGGCCGCCGCGCGCAGGGTGTGCGGGGCGGTCGCGCGGCTGTCGGAGGCGGGACTGTTCACCGAGGAGCAGATCGCGACCACGTGTTGTTTCGCCACCCAGGACAAGGTGTGGGTCACCGGCCCGAATGCCGAGAAGTGGGAGGTGTACACGGTGCTCGCCGACACCGAGAACTTCGGCACCGCACCGGAATTCGCCACCCGCGACGCTGAAGCGGTGCAGGCCTGCTGCGGCACCGGCAGCGCGGCGGGCGTTGAAGATACCGCTGGCGACTCGCCTGCGTGCTGCACCGGTGAGGCGAAGCAGAAGGCAGTCGCTACCGGAGCAGACTGCTGCAGCTGATCCTGTCAGTCGTGTTCGGCGCGGTCGTGGCGTGCGGCCGCGTCCGGCTGGTTCTGCTCCCCGGTGTGGGCGCGGCGTAGATCAGTGCGGAAAGCTTCGCTGCCCGGTCCTAGTGGTCGGCGGGGAAGTGTGGGTGAGTGCGGTGAGTGCGGGGATGCCGACGGGTTCCTCTGCGAGGGCGGGGATGACCGCGTAGCGGTCGGTACGGGTGGTGACCCGGTGGATCTGGTCGAGTTCGGCGGCGGCGCGGCGGCGCAGGAGCGGGTCGGTGGGCGCGGCGGCGGCGAGGCTGTTGTCGATGATCCACGCCCACGGGTGGATGCCGGCGCGTTCGAGGTCGCTTTGCAGGTCGGCGGCCTCGAGGACGGGGGTGGTTTCGGGCAGGGTGACCAGCAGGACCTTGGTGGCTTTGGGGTCCTGCAGTCGCATCAGCGGGGTGACGAACCGGGTGCCGGGCGCCATCTGACGCACGATGTCGCGATGGTAGGAGCCGGTGGCGTCCAACAGGAGCAGAGTGTGGCCGGTGGGTGCGGTGTCGATGACGACGAACCGGCGCCGGGATTCGGCGATGACGTGTGAGAACGCCTGGAAGACCGCGACTTCGTCGGTGCACGGGGACCGCAGGTCTTCGGCGAGGGCGGCCCGACCGGCGTCATCGAGGCCGGCGCCCTTGCCGGCCATGACACGGGCCCGGTAGTCGGCGACCGCGCGGGCGGGGTCGATGCGGGAGACCTGCAGATGTTCCAGGGTCCCGGCGATGGTTTCGGCGAGATCGCCGGCCGGGTCGGTGGTCGACAAATGCACGTCGTGGCCGCGCTCGGCCAGCGCTACCGCGACCGCGGCGGCCACGGTGGTCTTGCCGACTCCGCCCTTGCCCATGCACATGATCAGGCACGGCCCGTCGGCTTCGATGTCGTCGACCAGCGCGGCCAACGGCGCATCGGCCAACGCCGGAACCACCGGCTCGGGTGCCGTGCTGGAGGCGGGTTGCGGTGGTGTCGGGTCGAACAGGGTCGTCAGGGCGTCGACACCGACGATATTGGTCGCTTGGAGCTCGACGAGATCCCGCGGTAGTTCCCGCACGCTCGCGGGCATGGCCTCGACCGCCGCGCGTTCGCGGCGGCGGGTCGCGGCCACGAGTGGGTCGCTGGAATCGGCGTTGTCGGGCAGTACGCCGTTGATCACCACGTACTGATCGGACAGTCCGACGGTGGCCAGTTCGGTGCGGGTGCGGGCGATCTCGGCCAGGGTCGAGCGGGACGGGCGCGCGACCAGCACCAGGCGGGTGCGGTGCGGGTCGGCCAGCGCGGCGACCGCGGTGGCGTAGACGGTCTTCTGTTTGTCCAGCCCCGAGAGCGGGCCCAGGCAGCTGGCGTCGCCGCCGCTGGTGAGGAATTCGCTCCAGCTGCCCGGCAACTGCAGTAGCCGGATGGTGTGTCCGGTGGGCGCGGTGTCGAACAGCACGTGATCGTAGTCGCTGGCCCCGTCGGTGAGCAGGGCGGTGAACTCGTTGAACGAGGCCACCTCGGTCGTGCACGACCCCGACAACTGTTCGGTCATCGACGCGATGTCCGCCTCCGGCAGCACACCGCGCATCGGCGCGAGGATCCGTTCCCGGTAGGCGGCCACGGCCTGCTCCGGATCGATCTCGAGTGCCCACAACCCCGGCACACCTGTGATGGCGGTGACCGTGTTGCCGACCGTCACGCCGAAAACTTGTCCCACGTTCGATGCCGGGTCGGTCGATACCAGCAGCACGCGTCGCCCCGCCCGCGCCAGCACCACCGCCGCGGCGCACGCGATCGACGTCTTACCGACTCCGCCCTTGCCGGTGAAGAACAGAAACCGCGGCACACCGGCCAGAAACTTCATCTCACCCACCGTGTCTGACACCTCCACGCGGTCGCCGCCGACATCCACCCGAACCTGTGTGCCTTATTCGACCGCGACTACCGCCGGGCATGGCAGAGCCGAACGTCCCGCACGTCCGGGGTGAAGTGCCCTCGATCCACGACATCGACAGGTACTCCCGAAACATGCCGTCCAGTCACTCGAACCCCGCGGTGACCCTCTCGAACGCTGCGGAGCTGCTGCGGCCGACGTTGTCGTGGTGCGGCGTGAGGCGGCGGGCCTTCGTAGTCGATCTCGCCCTGTCAGCGAAACGGCGAGGAGACTGGCTCGTTTCCGGCGAGTGAGGACAGGGCCGTTACTCCCACGGGTTCGGTGGGCAACAGGGGAACGATCGCATGCCGATCGTGTGTGCTGGTGACGGCATCGATCTCGGCGACTTCGGTCTCGGCGCGTCGTTGCAGTAGCGGTGATGTCGGGTGGGCTGCGGCGATGGAGTTATTGACCACCCAGGCCCAGGGGTGGATGCCTGCGCGTTCGAGATCGGCGTGCAGGCCTTCGGCTTCGAGGCGGGGGGTGGTTTCGGCGAGGGTGACGAGCACGATCTTGGTCTCGTCGGGGTTCTGCAGCCGCATGAGCGGGGTGGTGATGTCCGTATCGTCGCCCATCTGGCGGGCGACCTCGCGGTGGTAGGAGCCAGTGGCGTCGAGCAGGAGCAGGGTGTGGCCGGTGGGCGCGGTGTCGACGACGACGAAGTGCCGGCGGGATTCGTCGATAACCCGCGAGAAGGCCTGGAAGACAGCGACTTCCTCGGTACACGGTGATTTCAGGTCTTCGGCGAGGCTGGCGCGGCCTTGGTCGTCGAGAGCAGCTCCTTTGCTGGTCAGGACCCGGTCGCGGTAGGCGGCGGTGGCCTGGGCTGGGTCGATGCGCGAGACGGTCAGGTTCTCGAGGCTGCCGGCGAGGGTCTCGGTGAGGTGCGCGGCCGGGTCGGTGGTGGTCAGGTGCACCTGGTGGCCGCGTTGCGCGAGTGCGACGGCCACCGCGGCGGCGATGGTGGTTTTGCCGACGCCGCCCTTGCCCATGCACATGATCAGGCCGTGGTCGTCGGTGGCGAGCTCGTCGACGAGGGCCGACAGCGGCGCATCCGAAGCGGCCGCGGCATGCCCGGATCGCGGTTTCGTCGCTGCATTCGATTCGGTGGTGAACAGAGTGTCGAGGGCATCGATGCCGACCATGTTGGTCGATTTGAGTTCGACCTGATCGATGGGCAGCCTCCGCAGGTCGGCGGGCAGGTCGGCGAGGGCGGTCTGTTCGCGGGCGTAGATGGCGGTGGCCAGCTCGTCGCCACCTTCAGGTTCGGGGAGAACTCCGTTGATGACCACGTGCTGTTGGACCAGTCCGATGTCGGCGAGTTCGGTGTGGGTGCGGGCGATCTCGGCCAGCGGGGACCGTTGGGGGCGGGCGACGAGGACCAGACGGGTTCGCTGCGGGTCGGCGAGGGCGGCGACGGCGCCGGCGTAGATGGTGCGCTGCTTGTCGAGCCCGGACAGCGGACCGAGGCAGGAGGCGTCGCCCTTGCCGTCGTCGAGGAACTCGGTCCACGACCCGGGCAGCTGCAGCAGGCGGATGGTGTGGCCGGTGGGGGCGGTGTCGAACAGGACGTGGTCGAACCCGGCGATCGTCGTCTCGTCGGTGAGCAGCGCGGTGAACTCGTTGAACGAGGCGATCTCGGTCGTGCAGGAGCCGGACAGCTGCTCGGTGATCGAGGCGAGTTCCTTGTCGGGGAGCAGACCGCGGACAGGGCCGATGATGCGTTCGCGGTAGGCGGTGGCAGCCTGTTCGGGGTCGATCTCGAGTGCGGACAGCCCCGCGACCGCAGGAACTTCGGTGATGGTGTTGCCGATGCTCATCCCGAAAACCTGTCCCACGTTGGAGGCGGGATCGGTGCTCACCAGCAGGACCTTGTGGCCCTCCTTGGTGAGAGCGACGGCCGAGGCGCAGGCGATCGAGGTCTTCCCGACCCCACCCTTGCCGGTGAAGAACAGGAACCGGGGTGCACCGTCGAGGAACTTCATGGGTCGACCTTTCAGCAGCAGCTGGCGTTGTCCGGGCCGTCGCCGCAGCAGGATCCGGCCGTGGTGGTGTCGGTGAGGCCGAGCAGCTGGCTCCCGGCGGGTGCGGCGGCCGGCTCGCGGGCGATACCGGCCCACTTGGCAAGCTGGGCGCGGTCGGGGTAGCGGCCGGTGACGGCGGTGACGCCGTCGACCAGGACCAGCGGCAACCCTTCGGAGCCGGAGATCTGCAGGAATGCCTTGACCGGCTCACGCTCGGCGAAGGCGAGGGGCTCGCTGGCGAGGTTGTAGCGGGCGATGTCACCGCCCTGGGAGTTGATCCAGTCCATGTCGGCGGTGAAGGTGACCAGGGCCTGGTCGACGTCCTCGCCACACACTCCGGTGTTGCAGCACAGTGCGGGCTCGAAAATCTCGATGCGGGTCATCAGTGGTGACTCTCCTTTTCTCAGGGGTTTGTAGGGCTGCCGGTGAGCTGCTCGGCGAGCTGGCTGACCCGGGCGGCGATGTCGTCGCGAACCAGGCGCATGCGTTCGATGCCGTCGATGCCGCGCTCGGACGGCTCGTCGGTGTCCCAGTTCTCGAACCGGGTTCCCGGGACCGGGTCGAGGTGGGCCTCGCGGCCGAGAGTGACGACCAGGTCGACCTCACGCACCAACCGCGGATCGATCAGCTTCGGGGACTCGCCGGTGATGTCCACGCCCACCTCGATCAGCGACTGCGCGGACAGGGCGTTGACAGCGGTGCCGGGCTTGGTACCGGCCGAATGCACCTCGACCGCGTCGCCGGCGGCCTTGCGCATCAACCCGGCCGCCATCTGGGACTTGCCGCCGTTCTTCACACAGACGAACAGCACCGAAGGTCTGGTCACACGAGGGTCCTTCCGGGGTGGCCGGATTCACCGGCCATTCGTTTGACGAGTTGGATCGATAACCGTCAATATAGACGTATGCCGAATCAACTGTCGAGTGGGGTCCAACCCTGTTGCTCTCCGCTCACGCGGGAGCCGCTGACCTCGGATTGGGCTGGTGACCTGGCGCGGATGTTCAAGGCGCTCGGTGATCCGGTGCGTCTGCGGATACTGAGTCTGATCGCGAGCCGCGAGGGCGGTGAGAGCTGTGTGTGCGATATCTCCCCGGCGTTCGAGCTGTCCCAGCCCACGATCTCCCATCACCTCAAGGTGCTGCGGGAGGCCGGTCTGCTCGACTGCGAGCGCCGCGGGACCTGGGTGCACTACCGGGTGATCCCGTCCGCGCTGGCCCAGTTGTCGGCGGTGCTGTCGCCCGAGCCCGGTGTTGTCGAGGGCTCGGCCTGCGCGACGGTCGACGCGACCAACCACCTTGCCGTATTGCAGAGAAGGAACCCATGACCACTGATATGACCGTTTCCGAACTCATCATCGTCGGCTCGGGACCGGCCGGTTATACCGCCGGTGTGTATGCCGCCCGCGCCGAGCTCGAACCCCTGCTGTTCGAGGGCGCCCAGTTCGGTGGCTCGCTGATGACCACCACCGAGGTCGAGAACTTCCCGGGCTTCCGTGAGGCTGTCATGGGCCCGGACCTGATGGAGGAGATGCGCGAGCAGGCCAAGCGCTTCGGTGCCGACATCCGCACCGAGGACGTCGAGGAGATCGAGCTTCACGGCCCGGTCAAGAAGGTCATCGCGGGCGGCGAAACCTATTACGCCCGTGCCGTCATCCTCGCGATGGGTGCTGCCGCCCGCTACCTCGGGATTCCCGGTGAGGAGAGGCTCCTCGGCCGCGGTGTGAGCGCGTGTGCGACCTGCGACGGCTTCTTCTTCCGCGACCAGGACATCGTGGTGGTCGGCGGGGGTGACTCCGCGATGGAGGAGGCCGCCTTCCTGACGAAGTTCGCGCGCAGTGTCACGTTGGTGCACCGCCGTGAGGAGTTCCGCGCGTCCCGGATCATGCTCGAGCGCGCCAAGGCGAACGAGAAGATTCGCTTCATGACCAACGCCGCGCCGGTGGAGGTGCTGGGCGAGAACAGCGTCACCGGCCTCGTCGTGCGCGACACCGTCACCGGGGAGCAGTCCACCTTGGACGTCACGGGCATGTTCGTCGCGATCGGCCACGATCCGCGCAGCGAGCTCGTCAAGGGTCAGGTGGACCTCGACGCCGCCGGCTACGTGAAAGTTGAGTCGCCCACCACCGCGACCTCGGCCGAGGGCGTCTTCGCCGCCGGTGACCTCGTCGACCGCACCTACCGCCAGGCGATCACCGCGGCCGGCACCGGCTGCTCGGCAGCCATCGACGCCGAGCGCTGGCTCGCCGAGCAGGGTGACATCACCGAGAACACCCTGGCCGCCGCGGGCGAACCCGTCGCCGTCGACGCCTGACCCGGCCGCGGCGTCTGGATGGATGAGCAACGCGCGATGAACCGCGTCGACGTGGTCGTGATCGGCGGCGGGCAAGCTGGACTCGCTGCCGGTTACTACCTGCGCCGTGCCGGGTACCGGTCTGTGATCCTCGACGACCAGCCCACCCCCGGCGGGGCGTGGCCGCACACCTGGCCATCGCCTCTCGCGACCTTCATCCAGTCCCAGGTCGACGCGGCCCGCATGCGCCCGGCCACCGCCGACGTGCCCGCCCTGGTCAACGTGCTGGTCGCCATGACGATCGCGGTCGTGCGCGAGGAAACCGCGGGCGGTGACCCCGCGGTCGCCGATCGCAGGATGGCGGCCACCCGCCAGGTGTGGCTGACGTCCGCGTGGGGCACCGAGATTCGATGAAGCGTCGTCAGCGGGGCGTACGCCACATCGGCCACAGTGGCGGGCCGCCCCGGGTGGCGTCCAGGGTGCCGGTGACCTCGAAACCGAACCGCTCGTAGTACGGCACGTTGTCGGGTTTGCTGGATTCCAGATAGGCGGGCAGCCCGTCCGCGTCGCACCGATCCAGCCGCGAATTGAGCAGGGCCCGCCCGAATCCCTGTCCGCGAACGCCGGGCAGGGTTCCGAGGACGGCCAGATACCAATGCGGTTCGCGGGGATGCGCCCGCGCCATCGTCTCCGAGAGCCGGCCGGCGGTCAGCAGCCGGTGCCGGAAGGCGAAGAGCAGCCCGGGCAGCTGACGCCGGGTCACGTTCTCCGGGGCGTGCCAGTGCCCGGGCGGCGCCCAGAGTGCCGCGCCCACAATGGAATTGGCGTCGTTGCAGGCCACCTCCACCCCACCCAGGGGGATGAGGTGGTGGCGGGCCATCGCGGTGAACAGCGCGGCGGCGCGGCGAGCGCGGGTGGCGTCGTCGCGGATGAGCCATGCGGTGATCGGATCGTCGGAGAAGGCGATGCCGAGCACTCGCGCCAATTCCGGAATGTCGGATAGCTGGGCCGGACGTACGGTGATCCCCATGGGTTCACGGTAGCGGCTCGGCGACCTCCGCATCGGGCGCTGCCAGCAGCAGGGCGGCGTCGTGATCATGGGTGGGGATCACCGGAACGAGGCGTTGCGCGAGGTGGAGCCGGTGCAGGGTTTTGAAGGTGGCGTCGCGGTCGTGGTCCATGAAGACGCCCGGATAGGTGGCCTTCTGGCGGATTCGGTCGATTTGCAGGGTGTGCCAGGCGGCGTCGCCGGCGAGGAGTTTCCAGCCGTGCGTCGTATGGGCGAGAACGCCGATGCTGCCGGGGGTGTGTCCGGCGAGGTCGACCAGGACGACGCTGCCGTCTCCGAAGAGGTCGTGGCTGCGGGTGAAGGTGAGGATCGGGGGACCGTCGAGGTCGTACTCCTGGTGGGGACGGTCGACGAGGGAGTCGCGGACGCCGCCCACCGGCGCGACGGGACCGGTCATGACCCAGTCCCGCTCGACGCTGTGCAGGTGGACGGGCAGCCCCGGCAGGTCGAGCAGACCGCACACGTGGTCCCAGTGGGCATGGGTGGGTAGCGCGAAGTCCAGTGCGGGCAGGCCCGGTTGGGCTCGCAGGGCGGTGGCGGTCGCAATGGTCTCGGCCGGCGGACGCGCGACGGGACGGATCACGGCGGGCAGTTGCGCAATGGCGCGATGCTCGGCGTCGATGCAGAATCCCGGGTCCACGATGAAGGTCGCTTCGGGGTGCTGGATGACGAAGGAGCTCAGCGCGCTGGTGATGCGGCGCGGAGTGGAGACGCCTTCGACGACCACCTGGGTCGGCACTGGTCGGGGGAAGTTGGTCAGAGCCGTCACGGTGACGGTGCACTCGGCGCGGGGGAGTCCCGCGTCGGTGATCGAGCGCAGAAACCGTTGGTCGGCGGGCCGGGGCCGGACCGCGCCGTGGAGGGAACCGATTGCGGCGGTGCAGCATTGCAGGAGCGTGGGCTTGCGGACTGGATCGGACATGAAGGAACGCTAATACTTAAGGTCGACATGAAGTAAAGGGGAGAATCGTGACCACAGCGCAGGACATGAGAATCGGTGACGCCGCCGCGGCACTCGGTGTGGAGACACACGTGCTGCGGCATTGGGAATCGGTGGGCCTGCTCGCCCCGCCGCGCAGCCCATCGGGTCACCGCAGCTACAACGAGGACATCCTCGACTACGCCCGCGCGATCCTGACGCTGCAGCGAACCGGTCTGTCGCTGAGCCAGATCCGGCAGCTGGGGCTCAGCGAGTACACCGATCGCCGGGCCATCATCAACGACCGCCGCACCGAGGTGCGCGAGCGCATCGCCTTGCTCGAGGCCACCGACCACTTCCTCGAGCATCTGCTCGCCTGCCGCCACGCCATCATCAGCGAATGCGACGAGTGCTCGGCGTACGTGGCACCGGCCCACGTGCGACGCGCACCCGACTTCCCGGACCGCGGTTAAGGGAGCGGGGAGACCACGACCGGAGCGCCGTGGGCCGGAACATGCGTGATGTTCCGGATCCGCACGGGCTCGCCGGTCTTGCCCTGTGGCAGCGAAAGCCGGTAGCGGGTGAGGATCTCCCGCAGCACCGCCGTTCCCTCCATCAGTGAGAACCCGGCTCCGATGCACCGTCGCACGCCGCCGCCGAACGGCAACCAGGTGTTGGGCGCGACCGATCCGTCCAGGAATCGTTCGGGCCGGAACATGACGGCGTCCGGGAAGGCTTCGGCGCGTTCGTGCGCCAGGATGATCGAGGTCGCGATGACCGTGCCCCGCGGCAGGTCGTATCCGCCGATGGTCAGGTCGCGAGTGAGTTTGCGGCCCGTGCCCGCGATGACCGTGTGCAGGCGCAGCGACTCCTTGAGCACCGCTTCGAGGTACTTCTCGTCCCCGTCGTGGGCCGCGCGGCGGGCCTGGGTCTGGATCTCGGGATTGGCGGCCAGCTCATGGCAGGTCCACGACAGCGCGGACGCGGTCGTCTCGTGCCCGGCCAGCAGAAGGGTGATCAGCTGGTCGCGGAGTTCGGCGTCGGTCAGCGGCGCGTCGTCGGGGTTCTCGCCGGATCCGGCGGCCAGCAGCCGCGACAGCACGTCGTCGCGCGCGTCCAGGTTCGGCTGCGCCCGGCGCTCGGCGATCTCACGGTAGAGCAGCTCGTCAATGGCGGATTGGGTGGCGCGGAACCGTTTCCACATGCCGCGCCGCGCCAGGAACGGGTACTTCCAGCCGAACATGATGATCGGGCTGATGTTCACGACCTCGCGCAATCGCGGCACCAGCGCGGCCCGGCGGGCTTCGTCGGCCATTCCGAACACCACCTGCATGATGACATCGAGGGTCAGATCGTTCATGCGGTCCAGCGTGTGCACGGTCGCGCCCGGAACCCACCGGTCGACATGGGTTTTCGCGATGTCGTCGACCAGCGCCCGGTATCCGCGCAATGAGGACCCCACGAAGGCGGGCATGAGCAGTCGCCGCGCGCGGGCGTGCTCGTCCTCATCGGTGATCAGCAGCGAGTGCTCGCCCAGGATCTCGGCCAGCAGCCGATTGCCCTCTCCGGCATGCAGATCCGCGGGATCTCCGGCGAAGATCTCGCGGATGTGCTCGGGCCGGGTGAACACGACCAGGTTCTCGGCGTACGGCGCGGCCAGATGCAGGGTGAAGGTGTCGCCGTGCCGGCGGGCGGCCGACCGGACCAGCGGTCCGCGCCATTTGGTGTAGATGGCGGTCTGCACGAGGGGCGGCAGGGCCGGTCCGGGTGGAAAGGTGGTGGTCACGTAGCCGGTTCCCTCCAGTCGCGCCGCCTCGCCGCGGCTGAAACGCTTGCGTACCAGCCTAGAACGCGGGCCGCCGCAGCGGAATCGGCGAACGGACTAGGACTGCCCCTGACCTAGTTGGTTCCTACCGTGGAGACATGACGGTTTTCGAGCCCTTCCGAATCGACATTCCGGCCTCCGACATCGATGATCTGCGGACCCGCCTGGCCCGCACCCGCTGGCCCGCCGATCTGCCCGAGGTGGGCTGGTCCTATGGAATTCCGACCGCCTACGTGCGCGAGCTGTGCGAGTACTGGGGCAGCGGCTACGACTGGCGCGTCCACGAGGCCGAACGCAACCGCCATCCCCAGTTCGTCACCGAAATCGACGGTCAGCGACTGCATTTCACGCACGTCCGCTCGCCCGAACCGGATGCCCTGCCGCTGGTACTGGTGCACGGCTGGCCGTTCGAGGATTTCACCGACATGATCGGCCCGCTCACCGATCCGCGTGCGCGCGGCGGCGATCCGGCCGACGCCTTCCACGTCGTCATCCCGACGCTCCCGGGGTTCGGCTTCTCCGGGCCGACGCGACACGCCGGGGAGGCCGCGACCGAGCGGTCGGCCGAGCTGATCGTGAAGCTCATGGCCGCCCTGGGCTACACCCGCTACGGCACGCACGGCGGGGACGCCGGATCGTTCATCGCTCCCGGCATCGGCCGTCTCGCGCCCGATCGGGTGGCGGGTGTGCACCTCAACGACCCCATCACGATCCCGTCCTGGAACGACGACGGCTCCGGCTACAGCGAGGCCGATCAGCAGAAGCTGGCGCGGCTGAAGGATTGGAGCAGCAGCGAGACCTCCGGGTACGCGGGCATGCACTCGACCCGTCCGCAGACTCTCGCCCCGGCCGTCGCCGACTCCCCGGCGGGTCTGCTGGCGTGGGTGCTCGACGTGGTGAACACCTTCACCGATCCGGCCCGCGAGACCCCGGACGCGGCGATCGACCGCGATCTGTTGCTGACCAACCTCGCGGTGCTGTGGTTCACCGACACCGCGGGTTCGTCCATGCGCCTATACAAGGAGTCTCAGCACTGGGGTGCCGAGCTGCCCGACTCCGGCGTACCGACCGGGATCGCGGTCTTCCCTGGTAACGGCACGATTCGCGGCCTGGCCGAACGGCAGAACACCGTCGTGCACTGGACGGAGTTCGATCGCGGCGGCCACTTCGCCTCGATGGAGACCCCCGATCTGCTGACCCGGGATCTGCGTGACTTCTTCCGAAAGCTGCGCTGACATCGGCGAATATCGGTCCGCCGCAAAGGGTTCGGCCGCGATCCGGCCGGACTCTGGCAGGATGGCACTATGGCCGAGATCCACGAGACGACCATGCAGCCCTCCAAACTGGCATTGCTGACGGCGTGGCTACCCACCCGGCACTGGCACGTCGGCGCCGGGACGCCCGCCCTGGTCAAGTCGGGCGGATTCCGGCTCGACGACCCCGACGGCGAGGTCGGCATCGAACTCATGGTCGTCACCGACCTCGCGGGTCCGGTGCCGGTCGCGTATCTGGTTCCGATGACCTACCGCGGCGCCCGCGTCGAGGGCCTGGACCACGCGCTGATCGGCACCTCCGAACACGGCGTGCTGGGTATGCGCTGGCTCTACGATGCCGCCCACGACCCGGTGTTCATCGAGCAGGCCGCCCTGCTGCTGACCGGCAAGGCCACCCCGCAGGACCAGAACACCAGTGACACCCCCGACCTGACGGTGCACGTGGTACCTGGCGACATCCTCACGCCCGCACCGGGATTCCGGCCCACGGTGATCGACACCGAAGCCCAGACCGATATCGCCTTCGACTCCGACCGCTCCACCAATGCGGGCGCGGAGCTGATCCGTGTGCACCGCCGCCTCGCCACGGGCCGGTCGCTGGGCCGTGACCGCAGCCATCTGGACGCGCCATGGTCGGCCCCCGACGGCACCACGCCACGCGGGGTTTTCCTCAGCGCTCCCTGATCCGCGACGGCCCCGACGCGCCGAGCGCACACGCAACCGTCCAGTTACCTGGACTAATCGGTCATATCATGAATAGGTGCCCGCCAACCGGATAGAGGGGCGAAGCGAGGTCTTCGCCGATTGGGCTTGGCAGTCGCTGGTCGTCACCGGCGGCTGCTCTGTGGTGCTGGGGGTGGTCCTGGCGGTCTGGCCGGACAAATCGTGGCAGGTGGCGGGGATCCTCTTCGGGCTGGTGCTGCTGGCGACGGCGGCCTTCCAATTGGTGATGGCGTTCGGCGCCCGGATCCACACGGCCCTCAAATGGCTCGAGGTGTCGAGCGCGGTCGTCTCCCTCGTGCTGGCGCTGTGGACCCTCGACGGTGGCGAGTGGGTTGCCTTGCTGTCCTTGTGGATTGGGATCGGCTGGGTGCTGCGGGGAATCGTGCAGGCGATCGTCGGAGTGTGGTCGGAGGAGTACGCGGGCGCGGGCGGACTGGAGCTGATCGGACTGGCGACCGTGGCCGCGGGGGTGGGCGTCGCGGTCGCGCCGTTCACGACGCTGCTGCCGCTCTCGATCACCGTGGGGCTGCTGACGGTTGCGCTCGGCGTCTCGGACATCGCGATCGGCCTGCGGGTACAGCCGGCGACCGTCGGAACTGTCTGACAAATCCGCCGCGCGACCTTCGTCTTTCTCTCGGGTAACCAACCCTCGCGAAATTCTGCAATTGCACGAGATTTGCCAGTAGGTTCGGGTTGTTCGTGTGCTCGGGAATCGGAACGCGCGACGGGCGCCGCCGCGTCACGCTGAGAGGCAGGGGTATGCCCCAGCAGCAGGGGAGGCATCGCAAATGAAGCGTAAGTCCGCGCGGCCCGCGGCCGGGGACTCCGAGCGGGCCGCCGCCTGGCAGGTGCAGTCGCTGCTGCTCGGCTATCCCGATGAGGCGCTGCTGGATTCGCTGCCCCTGCTGGCGCGCGCGGTCTCGGCGCTCCCCGAAGCCGTCGGTGCGCCATTGCAGCGGGTGCTGTCCTATCTGGAGACCGCGCAACCACTCGCCGCGGCGACCGCCTACGTCGACACCTTCGACCACCGCAAACGGCTCAGCCCCTACCTGACCTGGTTCCTCTACGGCGACACCCGCAAACGCGGGATGGCGCTGCTGCGGTTCAAGCAGGTCTATCAGGCGGCCGGACTGGTGCTCGGTGACGAGGAGCTGTCCGATCACCTGGCGGTCGTGCTCGAATTCGCCGCGGCGCATCCGGTTCCCGGGGAGCAGCTGCTGGTCGAGCACCGCGCGGGCATCGAGGTCATGCGGATGGCGTTGCGGGAGTCCGCGTCACCGTGGACCGGTGTCCTGGACTCGGTCTCGGCGACCCTCCCGGCCCTGCAGGGTTCCGAGCGTGAGGCCGTCGCCAAGCTCATCGCCGCCGGGCCGCGCGGCGAGGACGTCGGCCTGGAACCGTTCGCACCGCCCGATTTCATCGGAGGCCGACATTGACGCTCACCGCCAAGGATTATCTGCTGCGGGTCGCCGTCCCGTACGCGTCGTTGGGGATGTGCATTGTCAGGCTGATTCGGCGGTATCGCTACGACAAGTTCGGCTGGACCACCCCGGGTGAGTCGATGCCCGAGCGCGGCTGGGAGCCGGTCGGGCACTAGAGGTCAGGCCTGGTCCGAGGCGGCTCGCGCGGTTGCCAGTACGCCTTCGAGGACACAGGACAGGCCGAAGGCGAATGTCTGGTCGGGGGTGGGGTCTTCGGCGTCGCGGATGCGGCGGGCGAAGTGGGGATAGTCGCCGGTGGCGATGGCGGTCCGGAGGTAGGGGCCGACCGCCTCGCGCCACTGGTCCTCGGTGAGTCCGGTGCGCCGTCGGGCGCGAATCTCGGACAGTTCCTGGATGGCGGCGCCGGCGACGTAGGACAGCACCGTGTCGACGATATTGGCGGCCAGCGTGATGTCGTCGGTGAGCTCCAGGGCCGCGGCCATGGCGATATCGAAGCGGCGCAGGGCATTCGGGCCCAGGGCGGGACGGCCGGACAGGACGCGGCCCAGCCAGTGGTGGCGGAGCAGGAGATCCCGGAAGTGGTGGGCGACCGCCGCGAGGTCGGCGCGGGCATCACCGGTGAGGGCCGGTGGGGGGATTTCGGCCTGGGCGGCGTCGATCATGAGGTCCAGTAGTTCGCCGCGGTCGGTGATGTAGCGGTAGAGCGAGGCGGTGCCGGAGCCGAGTTCGGTGGCGACGCGGCGCATGGATACCGCGTCGAGCCCCTCGGTGTCGGCCAGGGTCAGGGCGGTGGCGACGATGCGGTCGACGCGCGGCGCGCGCCGAGCGGGTTCCGGGCGTTCCTTGCTCCAGACCAGCACGGGGTTTTCGTTCGTCATCACGCTCCTGTCCGGATTCTCGCGCGTCACTGCGCCATTGCGCTCAGCCTAACACTGTGGTTACGGTGTATCCATTACGGCTACGGTGTATCCATAAGGAGTTTCGCAATGACCGAACACCGAGTTCCCGTCCTGATCGCCGGGGGAGGCACGGTCGGCCTGGCCGCCGCTGTCTTCCTGTCCGGGCACGGCGTTCCGACGCTCGTGGTCGACGCACAGTCCGGCCCGTCACCGCATCCGCGCGCCACCGGGCTGTCGCGGCGAACCATGGAGATGCTGCGCGCCGAAGGGCTCGAGGACGCGGTCAACGCGGTGAGCATCGATATGCGCGCCGGGCTCGGCAAGGTCTACGCGCGCACACTGGCCGAGGCCGACTTCGCCACAACCGATCCCGCGGGCGCGGCGGCTGCCACCTCACGCACGGACGATTCGAGTCCGGCGCTGGTGCGGGGTACGTGCCCGCAGCACCGGCTGGACTCGGTGTTGCTGCCCGCCGCGCGGGAACGCGGTGCGGTGGTGCGGTATTCGACGCGGCTGGAATCGTTCACGCCGGACGTCGACGGTGTGCGCGCGGTGTTGTCCGACGGCTCCGTCGTGCGAGCCGACTATCTGATCGGCGCGGACGGGGCGCGAAGTGATGTCCGCGGCCTGCTCGATATCGAGGTCGAGGGGCCCGGCCCCTTGGGAACGCCCATGATCAGCATGCTGTTTCGCGCTGACCTCACCCCGTATACCGGGGGCCGCTCCTTCGCGACCTGCACGATCGAGAACCCGGACGTCTCCGGCCTGCTGGTCACCGTAGACGGTTCCGGCGAGTGGATTCTCCATGTGCCCGATGATGATTCGGAGGGGGGATTCCCCGATGCCCGGTGTGTGGAGCTGATCCGGGCGGCGGTCGGTGACCCGGGCGTCGAAGTCGAGGTGATCAGCGTCCTGCCCTGGCGGCCGCGTGGACAGGTGGCGGAGCGGTTCCGGTCCGGTCGGGTCTTCCTCGTGGGCGACGCCGCCCACACGGTGCCTCCGCTGGGTGCTTTCGGACTGAATACCGGTGTGGCCGACGCCCACAACCTCGCGTGGAAGATCGCCGCCGTCCACCACGGGTGGGCCGAGCGCGGATTGCTGGACAGCTACGAGGCCGAAAGGCGGCCGGTGGCGGCGACCACGCTCGAGCAAGCCGTGATTCGGCTGCTGGATCCCCGGCTGCACTGGGAGAACTCCCCGGAGATCGTCGCGGCTCGCCGACGGGCTGGAGTGCTCAATGCGCCCGTCGTGCATGTGGGCTACCGCTACGAATCCACCGCTGTCATCGGCTCGAATCCGACATTGCCTTCCACCGAGGACATTTCGCTGGTCCTGGACGGCACGCCCGGCTCGCGCCTGCCGCATCGCTGGGTGTCCCCTGACGGAGGCCGTGTGTCGACGCTGGATCTGGTCGGCAGGGATCTCACCGTCCTGACCGCCGACGAGGACTGGGCTGATGCCGCACACGCCGCCGCCGATGCACTGGCGATTCCCTTGACCGTGCATCGAATTCCTGTGACGGACAGCGATTGGACCGGTGGCATCGGCCTGCGCCCGGACGGCGCGGTCCTGGTTCGCCCTGACCACGTGGTCGCCTGGCGCATGATCGACCGGCCCCTCGACCCGCGGACCGCCCTGGTCGACGCACTGAGTGAAATCCTGTCGCTCGACGGCCGATCGATGCGACCGGTAGCCGGGGCTGGGTAGGGTTCGGCTCGTGGCGATGATCGCGTTTCTGGGGTTGGGCCGGATGGGTGCGAGGATGGCGGGGCGCATGGTCGCCGCCGGGCACGAGGTGGTGGTCTACAACCGAACCGCCGCCAAGGCCGACGAACTCGTCGCTCAGGGAGCCATATTCGCGGCCACGCCCC
Organism: Nocardia sp. NPDC059764; assembly: GCF_042732555.1. NCBI lineage: Bacteria > Bacillati > Actinomycetota > Actinomycetes > Mycobacteriales > Nocardiaceae > Nocardia > Nocardia sp. NPDC059764. The sequence continues at coordinate 4,202 of NZ_JBHWHH010000035.1, read as the reverse complement.
GCGAAGCCGCCCGGAACGCCGAGGCGATCGTCGCCATGGTGGCCGACGACGAGGCGTCGCGGGCTGCCTGGTTGGGGGCGAACGGCGCGCTGGCGGGGGAGTATGCGCCCGGCGCATTCGCCGTGGAGTTCTCGACCATCTCCCGGCCGTGGGTCCTGGAGCTGGCGAAACACGCCGCCGCCCACGGTCTTCGGTATCTCGACTCGCCGGTGACAGGGCTGCCCGATGCCGCGGCCGCCGGCCGACTCACCCTGTTCGTCGGTGCGGCCGCCGCCCACCTCGATGCGGCGCGCCCCCTGCTGCAACCCCTGTGCACCGACATCGTGCACTTCGGTGAGGTCGGTGCGGGCACGAGCTACAAGCTGATCCAGAACCTGCTCGGTTCCATTCAGATCGCCGCCACCGCCGAGGCCCTGCGCACCGCGGAACTCGCGGGCTTGGACCTGGCGCTCGTCGCCGACACCCTCTCGCGTGGCGGCGCGGCCAGCCCGACGGTGATCCGCATGTGCGCGGAGATGATCGGCGGCGTGCACGACCGCGATATCGCCTTCACCGCGGCGCTGCGCCTGAAGGACACTCGGATCGGGGTCGAACTGGCTGATACGGTCGGCACTCCCGCGGCCCTGGGTCATACCACCGAGCGGATCTTCGAACGTCTGGTCGCGGAAGGACATGGCGATCTGTCCGAAACGAAGCTCATCGACCTGCTGAGAGGTCCTGCCATGGGATGACTTCCGGGCGTGTCAATACCTCGGAGGTCGGAGAGGGAATCCGGGGCCGTGGTGGATGTGGCGGGGGCGCTGCCGGAAATAGCGTGCAGGCATGTCCGAACAGCTCGAAACCCAGGTAGCCGATGTGACGCAGAGGCAGCGCATCGGGGTGGTCGACAGTCTGCGCGGATTCGCGCTGTTCGGGATTCTGGTCACCAACACCGTGGTGGCGACCATGCTCTGGTCGGCGCCGGGCGCGGGCGCCGATCCGCAGCCGATGTTCGACGGCACACTGGACCGGTTCGCCTACGGGCTGATCGACGGGTTCTTCCTCGGCAAGTTCTATCTGCTGTTCGCGTTCCTGTTCGGGTACTCGTTCACCTTGCAGATCGCGGCCGCAGGGCGTGCGGGCGTCGCGGCCACGCCCCGGCTGTTGCGCCGCTGCCTCGCACTGTTCCTGATCGGTCTGGCGCATCTGCTGTTGCTGTGGATCGGCGACATCCTCACCCTGTACGCCGCGCTGTGCCTGATCCTGGTGGCGCTGCGCTGGATTCGGCCGCGCCCGGCCCTGATCACCGGTCTGGTGCTGTATTTCGCGTTCGCGTCCCTGGCGTTCCTGCCGGGCAACGGGGGACTGGCCGGGCTGGACGAGGTGTTCGATCTGCAGCGGATGCATGATGGCTACACCGGCAATGTCGGTGACACGCTGCGCGCCCAGCTGGAGTTCGGACCGAAGTTCATGATCTTCACCTGGATCGGTCAGGGCATTCCGGCGCTGGGGATGTTCCTGGTCGGCTTGGCGGCCGGCAAGCGCCGCGTGTTCGAGGACACGGACTGGACGACCCGGTGGCTGCCGCGGGCGCTGGCGGTGGGATTCGGTGTGGGACTGCCCGTTTCCGCTGTCACAGTGACGCTGATGACGCTGCGCGGGGAGCTGCCGTCGTACTGGTACGGGGTGCAGGAGCTCGCGAATCCGTTGCTGGCACTCGGCTACGCGGCGGGCATCGTGTGGCTGGCCCGCTACCGATGGGCGGGCGCGGTGGGCTGGCTCGCACCCGCCGGGCGGATGGCGGCGACCAACTACATCGGGCAGTCGGTGGTACTGATGCTCATTTACACCGGATACGGCCTGGCGCTGGCCGATCGCGTGCCCCCGGTCGGGGTCGTGCTGCTCGCGGTCGCCACTTATCTGGTGCAGATCCGGCTGAGCGCTCGGTGGTTGCGGACTCACCCGTACGGCCCGGTCGAGTGGCTGCTGCGCGCGGCGACCTACCTGTCGATCCCCGCGTGGCGGAAACCGACAGCGTAGGAGCGCGGTTCAGGGCAGGTCGTAGGCTGTGGCGTGCCGCGGCTGGTAGAGGCCGATCTGGCCCGCGCCCGGCACCTTCAGCATGGTGAGCAGGCCCCACCCGGCATCGGTGACGTCCGAGGTGAATTCGACGCCCTGAGACCGCAGGTCGGCCACGGTGGCGGTCAGGTCGTCGCACATGAGGTACAGCTCGGCCTTGCCGCTGTCGGGGACCTGCGCGGGATGCACGGCGAGTTCGGCGGGCGGCGACTTGAAGATGAGCCACCCGTTGTTCGCGTCGACATGGGCCAGACCGAGGACGTCGCGGAAGAAGGCCCGTGCCGCGTCGGCGTCCTCGGCGTAGAGGATGGTGTGCGCACCGGTGATCATGTGCCGACGCTAACAGCGTCCGGCCGCTCCGGCGCGCAGGTGCGCGGTCAGGATGTCGCCCAGTCGCGCGGCGAATTCGGGGGCCTCGGTGCGCATCCCATTGTGGGCGCCGGGGACCTCGGTGACCTCGATCCCCAGCCGGCGCGCGATCTCGACGGCGGGGCGGTACGGCAGGCAGCCCTTCGTCTCACGCCCGGCGGCCAGGACCAGTCGATCGGCCACCGGGGCGAGCGCCGCGAAATCGGGTAGGTACGAAGTGAATTCCCGCAGCTCGTGTTCGAGCATCAGCGGACCGTTGGCCGCCAGTCGCGCCCACATCTCGGCGGCGCGCGGCGGCAGTTCGTCGGGCATCGGAGACGGTTTCATCGCATTGCCGATGCCCGCCAGGAAGCGCATCGACGCCGGGCCGGGGCCTTCGGTGCGGAACAGCGTGTAGACCTCGTCGATCATGGCGCGCTGTTCGGCGGCGTCGGGAAGGACGGCGAAACACGGTGGTTCGTGCGCGATCAGCAGCGACACCTGCTCCGGATGCCGGGCCAGCAGATCGAGTCCCACGATCGCGCCATTGCTGCCACCGACGACGAGCGCGGGCTCACCGGTGAGGTGGCTCAGCAGCCGGTGAACGTCGTCGCTCTGCACCTCGACCCGCTGGGTCCGCTGCGGACCGTCGAGGACACTGCGCGAATAGCCGCGCTGATCCAGCGATACCACCGTGAACCGGTCCTCGAGAACCTCGGCGATCGGGTCCACCGAGGCCGCGTCGCCCCCGCCGCCGGGCAGGAACAGCACGAGCGGGCCGCGGCCGCGCACCTCGTAGTAGATGGTCGCGCCCGGTACCGGTAGCGTCTCGGATCTCATTGCGGGGTCTCCTGTCTCGATGTCGGCCACTGGGTCAGCAGCAGATGCAAGGCGTCGAGGATGCGCGCCCAGGACCCGTCGGTCTCGCGGGAGTGGTTGAAGCCGCCGACGGTCTCGAGCGTCGCGAAACCGTGGAAGGTGCTGCGCAGCAGGCGGCCCGCGTCGATGAGCTCGGCGCCGTCGAGGTCGTAGCCGCGCAGCAGGGCTTCGGTGAGCTGCACGCTGCGGACCGCTCCCGGGGCGTCGGCGATGACCTCGATGTCGAGCTTGCGCTGGGTCGCGTCGTAGCGTCCGGGGTGTTCGCGGGCGTAGTCCCGGTAGGCGTTCGCGAAGGCGATCAGCGCGTCGCGACCTGCCCGTCCCTGGACCGCCACACCGATCCGGTCGGTCATCTCGACCGCCGCCCGCAGGGCGATGCGAGTACGTAGATCCCGCAGATTCCGGACATGCGAGTAGAGGCTCGGATCCTTCACCCCGAAGTGCTTGGCGACCGCGGCCAGCGTGACGTTGTCGAATCCGATGGCATCGGCCATCTCGGCGGCCGCCTGCGTGATGCGTTCGGCGTTCAGACCCACCCGCGGCGACATCAGCCACTCCTTCCTAAGACTATTAGGGTGAAACCTAATATACATAGGTTTGGTGCGGGCGAAACCCGAACGGCCCGCGAACGTCGGGTTACCGTGTGCGCGTTCACGATCGGAGGGTGACGTGTTCGACCTGGCCGCCGACTCTCTTCTGCCAGTGCAACTCTGACCCGCCGCTCGCCTTCGATGCCACGGGACCGATGACGTTCGCGCAATATCGATGTCGGAATCGACTGCGCTGTGACGGGGCTCCGCTGGCATCAAGGTGATGCGTCGCCCGCATATCTGCCGAAGGAGATCGTCGCCGCGGCCCGCGCGCCGCGGGTGACCGCGCATGTGCTGCGCCGCACCGCCGATGGTGCGCGTGGGCTC
>NZ_JBHWHH010000034.1:0-53079 GCF_042732555.1 Nocardia sp. NPDC059764 | reverse complement strand
GCCCGGTGGCGGTGGAGCCGGCCACCGGGCGGCGGGTGGTCGTCGTCTCCGTCGCCAGCACCAGCAGCGGCGTCCCGCGGGCGTGGGCCGCGCAGCACGATCGGCCGGGAGTGTGGCTGTTCGGTGATCCGGCGGGCCGTGTCGCCGACGATGTCGCGGCGCAGGTGGTCGCGCACAAGCATCCCGGCGATATTCTGATCGTGTCCGTGCATTGGGGCACGAACTGGGGCTATGGGATCGGGCGAAGCGAAATCCAGTTCGCGCACCGGCTCATCGACGCCGGCGTCGATATCGTGCACGGGCATTCATCCCATCATCCTCGTCCTGTCGAGATCTACCATGGCCGACCGATTTTCTATGGCTGCGGTGATGTCATCGACGACTACGAGGGCATCTCCGGATATGGGTCCTACCGTCCCGAACTGCGGCTGCTGTGCCTGATTTCGGTCGAGCCCGGCGGGCAGCCGGCCGGAATCCGGATGTTGCCCATGCGGATTCGCCGCATGCGGCTCGAGCATGCATCCCGGGCTGATGCCGATTGGCTGGGTAAAACGCTCACTCGCATCAGCCGCCGGTTCCACACCCATATCGACCGCCGAGCCGATGACCTGCTCGAGATCCGCTGGGGCTGATCCGCTGAGTTCGCCCGTAGACGTGCGATTTCTCGCCGGCGACTCGGCAATCGTTCAGCTGTTCAACTCCCGCGGAATAGCCACCCGCTATTGCCGTGGCGATCGGGATAGAGCACTGTGAAAGACGCCGGTGGCGCTACCGGGCGCTGCCTCTGTGCAGAAAGGAGGTGGATCGTGTACGCACGGTCTACCACGCTTCAGGCGCAACTCTCCGCTCTGGAATCCGGGATCGCGTATGTGCGGGACCAGGTCATGCCGGAGCTGGAGGAAATTCCCGGTTGTATTGGGCTTTCGTTGCTGGTCGATCGGAAAACCGGCCGCTGCATCGTGACGAGCTCGTGGGACTCCGAGGAAGCGCTGCGGGCGAGCGCCGAGCAGGTGATCCCGATTCGTAATCGCGCTGCCGAGAAATTCGGCGGTAGTCCGATTGTCGAGGAATGGGAGATCGCGGCCATGCACCGCGCGCATCTGGCACCGGAGGGCGCATGTGCGCGCGTCACCTGGGTGAAGACCGATCCCAGCAGGCTCGACAGCGCCATCGAGGTCTATCGGGACCACACCCTGCCCGGTATGGAGCAGCAGCTCGATGGATTCTGCAGCGCGAGCCTGATGGTGAACAGGTCGTCGGGTCGTGCCGTCTCGTGCAGTGTCTATGACAACGCCGAGGCGATGGAGCGCAACCGGATCGCGTCGGCCGCGTTGCGTGTGGACGCCGCCCGGCAGGCGCGCGTCGAGGCCGTCGACGTCCGCGAATTCGAGTTGGCATTGGCCCATTTGCGCGTCCCGGAACTGGTCTGACCCAGACCGGTCCGACGTAGCGGCGGAACCCCAACGGGTCCGTATCCGCTTCGAGGTCCCACGCTGCATCCTGGCGGCAGCGGTCGGGGGAGTTGGCGTGGGCCTCCCGAGATTCGCTCCTCAGCGCTGGCCGACCGGAGATCGGTAGGGCTGGTGAGGATCGTGACGGCGATCAGGTAGGCGATCAGGAACGGGAGGCCGAGGATGCGCGGGTCGATCCGGAACAGAAGCGAGTCAGGTGTTCCGCGCCCGATTGCCGGTCACCTTTTCCTCGATCGCCGCCACCACCTCCGCGGGATCGAGTTGCGTGAGCCGCTGGGCGACGAAGGCCAGGAGGTCGCGGACCTCGCCGGCGCGTGCCGCCGCGCTGCCGGAGAGCTCCGCTCTCTGCATCTCGGCCTACTGTCAGCGCTTCTTCGGGCGCTACATCCCGCACAGCCCGAGTAATGCCCCGAAGGTCGAGTTCGCGCCGCCGATCGAGCAGACCTCCTTCCCGGAGTTCTGCGACCGGTATCAGGAGCTCTTCGCGGAACCGCTTCCCGACGTCTGGTTCGACGAGAACTCGGTCGGCCTGAACCGGCGTCTGTTCAGCCGTTGGTCGGGACCGCTGATCGTGCGCGCCGCCGGCGAGACGGTCGAACTGCCGAACTCGGACGGCGAACCGTTGTTCGCCGTCAACGATGTGGCGCGGGAAGCGCTCGAATTCATCACGCGCACAGGAGCTTTCTATGTCCGTGAGTTGCCGGGTGGTCTGGACGACGACGAGAAGGTCGCCCTGGCCGGGGCGCTCATGGCAGGCAAGGTGCTGCGCGCGGCGTCGTGATCGCACCGGCTGCGGTGGGTCGCGGCGTGGAAACCCGGTCGGTCGGAACTGTTTGGGTGCGTTGACGTTTCGTGTGGGGTTCGCCGAACAATGTCGGTGGAATGCTCTAACGTAGCCCGGTACCTGTTCGCCACGACCGTGGAGCGTTATGGCTGCCTCGTTCGACCTTCATTCCCTCGCGGTGCTCGGATCGGCCGGGGAGCGGCTGGTCATCTGGCATGTGAATGTTGGAGTGGCGGTGGGGGAATCGCGGCTATCGGGCGCTTGGGTGCTGGACAGGTCGCGGACGGTGGAGGTCGAGAGTTTGACGGCCGGGTATCCGATCGCGGAGACCGGCGATGGCCCCCGGATTGCCGGGGGCGCAGGGAAAGTCGATGTGCGGGCCACGGTTGATACCGTGCGGGCCGCTGTCGAGGCCGCGGACGCGCAGTTCTCCGAGCACCAGGAGGCGACGGGCGGGAAGCTCACCCGGCCGCAGTGGCCGGCGATCGTGCCGCCGGGGGAGGCGTCGCTGCCGCGGCATCGGACCGGGGATCCGATTCGGCCCGTGCTCATGCTGGCTCGGGAGCTCGCGGATCTGGCCGACGCGTGGGCGGCGTTCGAGTCGGCGCGGCTGGCGCGGCCGTTCCTGGTGGAGTTGGGCGGGCCGGACGCGCGGCCGTTGCCGCTCGCGGTGCGGTGAGTATGGCGGGACTGTCGTTCGCCGCCATCGATGTCGAGACCGCCAACTCCGCCCGGGGAAGTATCTGCGCCGTCGGGGTGACCGTGGTGCGAGACGGCAAGCGGGGAGAGGTCGAGTCGTGGTTATGTCGGCCGCCCGTGGGGCTGGACTTCTTCAACTGGCACAACATTCGCGTGCACGGGATCTCGGCGGCCATGGTCGCCGATCAGCCGGAGTTCGCGCAGCGGTGGCCGGAGGTGGTGAACCTGGTGGGGGAGTTGCCGGTCATCGCGCACAATGCCGGGTTCGACAGCGGTGCCATCCGGGAAGCGTGCGGGCGCAGTGGGATTCCAGTGCCCGGCTGGTCGTACAGCTGTAGCCTCGCGCTGGCCCGCCGCCACCTCGCCCTCGACAGCTACCGGCTCCCGCAGGTGGCCGCCGCGCTGGGGATCGAATTCACGAACCATCACGACGCGGCCGCCGATGCCGCCGCCGCGGCCGACATCGTGATCGCCCTGGCCGCGCGGACCGGGGCCGACTCGCTGGCGGCGCTCGAGCGCATGGTGGTCGACCGCCCACTGCGGGTCGCGGCGATGGAGGCCGCGGGACGGACCACGCGCGACTCGGCCCGGAGGACCCGGACGGCGCGGCCATCGGAATGGTCGGCGGGGTCGTCAGGATGGTCGGCAAGGTCGTCGGACCGATCAGCATCAACGGGCGGGCCCGGGAGCCGGTCCGCGCCGGGTATGTCGGCGGACCAGCCGGGTAAGGCCGCCGGCGATCCGCGCGATCCGCGCCGATCCTGGTACGGCCGTGAGGAATTGGTGCTGCCGACCGTCATCGGGACCGACCCGTCGCACCCGCTGTACGGCGAAATCATCGTCTTCACCGGCGATCTCGCGGCCATGACGCGCCAGCAGGCGTGGGACGCCATCGCCGCGTGCGGGGCGACGCCGGCGCGCAACGTCACCAGGCGCACGACGCGGCTGGTCATCGGGGACGGATTTCGGGGCGCAGACGCAGCAGCGTTCACCACGACCAAGGCGCGCCGGGTCGCCGAGCTGCGGATGCGGGGGCAGCGGATCGAGGTCATGGATGAGGCGGGCTTCGTCGCCTGCCTCGAAGCGCGGCGCGGGGCAGAGCGGGAGACCAGCACTGCCGAAACTGCTCGGGATGTCGTCAACGCGGACACCACTCGCGTCGGTGTCAGCGCCGAATCCGCTCAGAACGTCGTCACCGGGGGAACCTCTCGGGATGTCGTCACCGGGGGAACCGGTCGGGATGTCGCCACCGCGGGAACCGGGTGCGGGAGTCCTCACCGCTGAACTGCTGACCGGTGGTGATCCTGTGGCGCGCGCCGCCGGTTCCGATGGGCCTCGGCTGGCGGTGGACCGATAAGCTGCACCGGTGACCGACGAGAAACTGCTGCAGGGACCCATCCACGCCGTCCATGTCGAGCTGGGCGCCACCTTCGCTCCGTTCGGGGGGTGGGAGATGCCGGTTTCGTACGCGGGGACGGTCGGCGAGCACACCGCCGTGCGGACCACGGTTGGACTGTTCGATGTCAGTCATCTGGGCAAGGCGACGGTCAAGGGCGCGGGGGCGGCGGCCTTCGTGAACTCGGCGCTGACCAATGACCTGAACCGGATTCGGCCCGGCAAGGCGCAGTACACGCTGTGCTGCACGCCCGAGGGTGGCGTCATCGACGACCTCATCGCCTACTACGTGAGCGATGACGAGATCTTCCTCGTCCCCAACGCCGCGAACACCGCGGCCGTGGTGGCCGAGTTGCAGAAGGTCGCGCCGGAGGGGATCACCGTCACCGACGAGCACCGCGGGTACGCCGTGTTCGCGGTGCAGGGGCCGCGGTCGGCGGAGGTGCTGGCCAAGCTGGGGCTGTCCACCGACATGGAGTACATGGCGTACGAGGACGCCGAGTGGGACGGTCGCCCGATTCGGGTGTGCCGTACGGGGTACACCGGCGAACACGGTTACGAGCTGCTGCCGAAGTGGGAGGACGCCGAAGCCGTATTCCGGGCGCTGACCAGCGAGGTGCAGGCGGCTGGCGGTCAGCCCGCCGGACTGGGCGCGCGTGACACGCTGCGCACCGAGATGGGTTACCCGCTGCACGGACACGAACTGTCCGTGGACATTTCGCCGCTGCAGGCGCGCACCGGCTGGGCGGTCGGCTGGAAGAAGCCGGAATTCTGGGGCAAGGAAGCCCTCGGTACCGAGAAGGCCGCTGGCCCGCGCCGAATCCTGCTGGGGCTCAAGGCGATCGACAAGGGCGTGCTGCGCCAGGGTCAGGCCGTGATGCGCGGTGACGAGCAGGTCGGCGAAACCACCTCCGGCACCTTCTCTCCCACTCTCAAGGTCGGCATCGCGCTGGCGCTGCTCGACACCGCGGCGGGCCTCGAGCCCGGCGACCAGGTCGAGGTCGACGTGCGTGGCCGCCGCCTCCGCTGCGAGGTCATCCGCCCGCCGTTCGTCGAAACCCGCACTGCCTGACGGAGCTTCGCTCGCAACGATGAACGCCGCAGTCGACATGACCGGCTGCGGCGTTCATCGTCGGCGTCCGGGTGAACTCACCCGCACCAGGTGCCGACGACCTCGTTGTCCTGCTTGCAGTCCGCGAGGGCCAGGCCGGCCGGGCGGAGTGTGGTGTACATCTGGCGGACGGTGTCGTCGGTGACCGCGCCGTCGACGTTCTGGTCGGCGTAGATGACCATGACCACGGATTGGCCCTTGTTGCCGGGGACGGCGATGGTGTGGACGACTGAGACAGCGGGGTGGGAGCAGTCGTTCGGGCCGGGGTTGGCGAAGGCGGCGGTGATGTGGGCGGCGGGTTTGCCTTGGACGGTGAGGGTTTCGGCGGGGGAGAAGGTGTAGGTGGAGTTGGGGCGGTCGTTGTTGGAGGCTACGACCTTGGCCCAGCTGCCGGCGACGTCCTTGGCGGCGGCCGCGGGGTCGGCCAGTTTGGAGCCGGTCACGCCGGCGAGGGCCTTGGTGTGATGGCCGTCGCAGGACTTGGGTTGCCATTCGGCCGCGCCGCTCATGACCACGCGGCCGCCGCCGCCCTCGTAGCCGACGATCGTCGTCGGGGTCGGGATGGTCCAGTCCTGGGGTGCGTCGTAGGCGGCGTTGCGGTTGATGGAGTAGGCGGTCTGCCAGCCGGGGGTCAGGGCGGCGATCTGCTGTTTCGGGGCGCCGGTTGTGGTGGTGGTCGTCGGCGCGGTGGTGTGGGTGGCGGTGTCCTGGGGGCCGTAGTCGTCCGCGGGCAAGGCCGTTCCGGGGATGGTGTGGGCGGGGGCGAGGGCCGCGGCGACGAGGATGGCGACCAGGCCCAGCGCGCTCACGGCGATCAATGCGATCACCAGGGGACGGTTCGAACGGGGCGGCTGCGCTGGTGGAGGCTCCGGATACACGTCGTCCACACTATCCAGCGGCCACGGCGACGGCGGGAGGCTGAACGGTCCGCAAGGGTAGCCCGAACCGGCGTGTCGAGGGCGGCGAATTAGACTCCCGGTCATGACACTTGCCGCGCAGTTCACCCGTGTCCCGCATCCCGCGCCCGTTCCGGCGCAGCGGCGGCAGGAGATTCTCGCGGAGCCCGGGTTCGGGCGGTACTTCACCGATCACATGGTGTCGCTGGATTATGTGGACGGACAGTGGACCAACGGCCGCGTCGAGCCCTACGGGCCGATGGCCATGGACCCGGCCACCATGGTGTTCCACTACGGCCAGGCCATCTTCGAGGGTCTCAAGGCGTACCGGCAGGCCGACGGCTCCATCGCGACCTTCCGCGTCGACGCCAATGCCGCGCGTTTCCGCCGGTCGGCGGCCCGTATGGCGATGGCGGAGCTGCCCGAGGAGCTGTTCGTCGAGTCGATCCGCCAGCTGCTCGAGGTTGACGGCGACTGGGTGCCCGCCGCGGGTGGCGAGGACGCGCTGTACCTGCGGCCGTTCATGTTCTCCACCGAGGTCGGCCTGGGCGTGAAGCCCGCCTCCGCCTACAAGTACCTGCTGCTGGGCGGCCCGGCCGGCGCGTACTTCCCGCGCGGGCTGAAGCCGGTCAAGGTGTGGCTGTCCACCGAGTTCGTGCGCGCCGCTCCCGGCGGCACCGGCGAGGCCAAGGTGGCGGGCAACTACGCCGCCTCCCTGCTCGCCCAGCGGCAGGCCTCGGAGAAGGGCTGCGACCAGGTGGTGTGGCTGGACGCGTGTGAGCACCGCTACGTCGAGGAGATGGGAACCAACAACCTGTTCTTCGTCTTCGGCAGCGGCTCCGACGCGCGGCTGGTGACGCCGGAACTGTCCGGCTCGCTGCTGCCCGGCATCACCCGCGACTCGCTGATCACCCTGGCCGCCGACTCCGGCTACAAGGTGGAGGAGCGCAAGATCTCCGTGGAGGAATGGCGCAAGGGCGTCGAATCCGGTGAGATCACCGAGGTTTTCGGCTGCGGCACCGCAGCTGTCGTCATCCCGGTCGGTTCGGTCCGCTCCGCCGAGGGCGAATTCACCATCGGCACCGGCGAACCCGGCGAGGTCACCATGGCCCTGCGCGACACGCTCACCGGCATCCAGCGCGGCACCTTCGCCGACAGCCACGGCTGGCTGCGCACCATGGCATAGCTCGGGCACTGCCCGAACGGACGAAACACGCCCGCCCCGAAAGAGTTTCGGGGCGGGCGTGGTGCAATAGGTGCGAAAGGCGTGCTCAGCTGGGCATGAACATGTGCCACTGCTCCAGGGTCTGGGGGCGCATCACGTAGTTGTGGTCGCGGATGTGGGACAGGGAGGCGCTGGGCTCCTCCGAGTACCAGTGGCCCGGGAAGACCGTCGGGTTGGATTTCAGGTCCGCGAGGTAGCGGAGGCTGCGGAACATGGCGTCGGAGTCGCCGCCGGGGAAGTCGGTGCGGCCGCAGCCGTCGACGAAGAGGGTGTCGCCGGCGATCAGGCGGTCCTCGAAGAGGAAGCACTGGCTGCCGGGAGTGTGGCCCGGGGTGTGCAGGAGTTCGATCTCGAAGCCGCCGACCGCGACCTTGTCGCCGTGGGAGTGGCCGGTGAGCTCGGAGGGGGCGATGCCGGTGACATTGGCCACCCACGGCAGTTCCTCGGCATTGACGTGGACCGCCACGTCGGTCTTCTCCAGCAATTCCTTCACACCGCGCAGGGTGAAGCCCATCATCGAGCCGCCGACGTGGTCGGGGTGGTGGTGGGTGGCCAGGACTCCGGTGAGCCGCATATCGTCCGCCTCGGCGATCTCCACCAGCTGGGCCGCCTCGTAGGCGGGGTCGACGACCACGCATTCGCCGGTATCCCGATCACCGATCAGGTAGGCGAAGTTGCGCATCTGGGTGGCGATCGGGTCGCCCACGGCCCAGTCGCGGCCGGAGAGCAACTGGCGGAAGTACAGACGGTCGTCGGAGGACATGCCTCACAGCGTATTGCGGGCGATGCATTCGTCCGAACCCGGACCGGCAACGGGAGGGCGGCGATTCGGCGCGCGGCGGCCGGTCGTACGAGAAAGCCGCACGCTGATCGAATCAGCGTGCGGCCGTCGGCGGCGCGGTAGCCGTCAGCGCAGGATCGGCTCGATCTCGTTCGCGGCCTCGGCGCCGTAGGCCTCGCGCAGGCGCTTCATCGCCACATCGTGGTCCAGGGTCCAGTCCTGCGGCCCAACGGTTTCCAGCACGTGCACCGCGACCAGCGAACCCAGCTGGGCCGAGCGCTCCAGGGACAGGCCGGCGGAGCGGCCGGTCAGGAAGCCCGCTCGGAAGCCGTCGCCGACACCGGTCGGGTCCTCCTTGGCCATATCGGGGACCACGTCCACGAACAGCTCGGAGCCGTCGCGGTCGACGATCTTGGCGCCCTTCGAGCCCAGCGTGGTGACGCGGATGCCCACGCGCTCAGCGACTTCGGCCTCGGACAGGCCGGTCTTCTGGAGCAGGATGCCCCACTCGTACTCGTTGGTGAACAGGTAGTCGGCGCCGTCGATCAGGCGCTGGATGGTCTCGCCGTCGAGGAAGGCCAGCTGCTGGGAGGGGTCGGCGGCGAAGGGGATTCCGGCGGCGCGGCACTGATCGGTGTGGGCCAGCATGGCTTCCGGATCGTCGGCGCCGATCAGCACCAGTTCCAGTTCGCGGCCGGCGGCCAGCTCGGTGATGTCGATCTCGCGGGCCTCGGCCATCGCGCCGGGGTAGAAGGACGCGATCTGCGCCATGGTCTCGTCGGTGGTGCAGACGAAGCGCGCGGTGTGCGCGGTCGCGGACACCCGGACCGCGGAGCAGTCGACGCCGTTGTCCTCCAGCCACTTCCGGTAGTCGCCCCAGTCCTGGCCGACCGCGCCGACCAGTAGCGGGGTGCGGCCCAGCACGCCCATGGCGTAGCTGATGTTGCCCGCGACGCCGCCCTTGCGGATCACCAGATCATCGACGAGGAAGCTGAGCGAAACATGCTGCAGCTGATCGGCCAGCAGCACATCGGAGAACTTGCCCGGAAAGCGCATGAGGTGATCGGTCGCGATGGACGCGGACACGGCGATGGTCACGGGTGGATCCTTCGAGTGGGGGAGGCGGCCGACAGTGGTCCGCACCTACGAAAATAACCGGACACGCGACAGCGCGGAACATCCCGGGAGATGTTCCGCGCTGCGCGGTGCTAACTCGGGAGCTAGCTCAGTTGAAGCTGTCGCCGCAGGCACAGGAGCCGGTGGCGTTCGGGTTGTCGATGGTGAAGCCCTGCTTCTCGATGGTGTCGACGAAGTCGATCGAGGCGCCCTGGATGTAGGGAGCGCTCATGCGGTCGACCGCGAGCTTCACGCCGTTGAACTCCACGACCAGGTCGCCGTCGAGGGTGCGGTCGTCGAAGAAGAGCTGGTAGCGCAGGCCCGCGCAGCCACCGGGCTGAACCGCGATGCGAAGGGCGAGGTCGTCGCGGCCTTCCTGGTCCAGCAGCGCCTTCGCCTTGAGGGCGGCGGCCTCGGTCAGAGTCGCACCATGGGTGGTGGTCTCGTTCTCAACAGTCATGAACTCTCCTAAGGGACCCATTTGTGGTGGCGTGTGGGCCAGCCCGTGAGGGTATGGCTCGAAGCCTGTCAACACCCGTCGGCGGGCGACTATTCCCTATCCTACGCGGCGCTTATCCAGCGGAACGGTCAGGCTGCGTCGTCGCTGACAAATAGCTCCGGGGGTGTGCCGAGGTGACAACTGATTTCGGGTGGCGAGGGTTACTCGCCGGGAGCGTCCAGAATCGGGTTGGCTCTCGACCGCCGGCCCGCATGCAGGTCGGCAGACGGCTCTCAGCTGGGCGCTGAAGTTTCGGGGAGGCGGGATTGTTAGCCTGGCGGCGTGAAGTTCCTGCGCCGTGGCGAGTCCACCCCCACCTCCGACAGCACCAGCACCGACGCCGGTGCCGCGGTGGCGGACACGACCGTCACCCTGGGTAAAGGGCGTCCGACCCCGACGCGCCGCGAGGCACAGGGTCGCCGCCGCGGTCCGGTCGCGCCCGCGCCCAAGACCGCCAAGGAGGCCCGGGCCCGCCGCAAGGCGCTGCGCGGCACCAAGGAAGAGCGCAAGGCGTCCTCGGCCGAGCGGCGCGCCGACGTCAACAACCGCCGCGCCCGCATGCTCGCCGGTGACGAGCAGTACCTGCTCCCGCGCGACAAGGGCCCGGTCAAGAAGTACGTGCGCGACATCGTCGACGCCCGTCGCAACCTGCTCGGCCTGTTCATGCCGCTGGCGCTGGTGCTGATCCTGAGCATGATCCTCTCGCCCGCGCTGCAGGCGATCGTGACGCTCGCCATGCTGGTGATGATGCTGTTCATGATCATCGAGGGCGTGGTGCTCGGTCGGATCGTGAACAACCGGGTCCGGGAGCGCTTCCCGGACAGTACCGATTCCGCGTTCTCGCTGGGCTGGTACGCCTTCGTGCGCGCCTCGCAGGTGCGGCGCATGCGCGCGCCCAAGCCGCAGGTGAACCCGGGCGACGCGATCTAGCGATCAGTTGTGCTCTCGATAGGCCGAGAGCGCACGCAATTCCAGGGCGACGCGGGCGTGGTCCCGATCGACCACGTTCGTCGAGCCCGCGAATTCCCAGGTGTTGTCGCGGTGCAGCGGGACCGCGCGGCCGGCCGCGGCGAACAGGGCGGTGATCCGGCGGACGGCGAGGCCGACGCGGGAGGTGGCGGTCGCGGAGCGGTAGTGGCCGTGTCCGGAGGTGATGGCGGTCATGCGCGGGCCTCTTCCTCATCGAGGTGTGCGGTGGTGTCTGCGGCCATGAGGCCGAAGGTCAGGGTGCCGAGCGCGGTGATCGCGGTTCCGGCTGCGACGATTGCGGACAGTGCATCCATGGCAGTAAGTTTTCAGTAGGGAACTTTCGGCCAACAGTGGCTGTTCTGACATAGTTCGCAAATATCCGGCCAGATGGGATCGCGACATGCTCTCCAAGGTCGCCGTCGTACTCAATGACAACCTCGCCATGTTCGAATTCGGCGTGGTCTGTGAGGTTTTCGGGCTCGACCGGACCGCGCAGGGCCTGCCCCTCTTCGACTTCCGGGTCTGCGGGCTCGAACCCGGGAAACCGCTGAAGTCCAGCTCACCGGGCATCCACGTCACGCCTGATTACGGGCTCGAGGAACTGCGCGACGCGGATCTGGTTGCCATTCCGGCCTTTCCGATCCGCGACGGCAAGGCGAAGATCGACGCCCGGGTCATCGACGCCGTGCGCGACGCCGCCGCGGCCGGGGCCACCGTGCTGACCGTGTGCTCGGGCGCGTTCCTGGCGGGCGCGGCCGGACTGCTCGACGGGCGCAAATGCACCACCCACTGGGGTTACGTCGACCTGCTGGCCGAACAGTTCCCACTCGCCACCGTCGACCCGGACGTGCTGTTCGTCGACGAGGGCAATCTCATCACCAGCGCGGGCACCGCGGCGGGCATCGACGCCTGCCTGCACCTGGTCCGCCGCGAACTGGGCAGCAGCGTCGCCAATGCCATCGCCCGGCGCATGGTGGTGCCGCCGCAGCGCGACGGCGGACAACGGCAGTTCATCGAGCGGCCGGTCGTGGCCTGCGAATCCGAGGGGCTCAGCGAGACGCTGCACTGGATGGGCGAGCATCTGGACCTGCCGCATTCGGTGGAATCGCTGGCGGCGCGCAGTTCCATGTCGACGCGCACCTTCGCACGGCGCTTCGCCGCCGAGACCGGAACCACCCCGGTGAAATGGCTGACCGGGCAGCGGGTGCTGCTGGCCAAACAGCTCCTGGAGGACACCGACCTGGACCTCGAATCGCTGTCCCACCGTTGCGGATTCGGGTCGGGGGCGCTGTTGCGGCACCACTTCCAGCGGTTGGTGGGGATCGCGCCCGTGGAGTATCGGCGGCGGTTCGGAGCCAGAGTCCCCTGAGCGGGCTCGGGCCGTTACGATGCGCACTCATGCGGTGGGCAGTGATGATCGCGGCGGTGCCGCTGGCGGTGGCGGTGGTTTCGGCGACAGCGGGATGCACGGATCCGCGCACCGCGGTGGGGGAGTGCATCGTCGGTGGTGCGACGAGTAACCACGACAAGCTGGTGGCCTGCTCCGAGCAGCACGACGGCAAGATCATCGCCAGCGTGGCGCACGGCTCGGACTGCCCGCAGGGGACCGATTGGTCGTACACGGCCAAGGATCTGAAGGTGCAGTGCGTGCACAACGAGAAGAACCACTGACTCCCGCGCACGGGATGGCCGTGCCTACTCGGCCGGAGCACAGGCACAGTTGATACCGTGCTGACGTGTCGCACACTGCTCAGACAACCGATCGGCCGCTGCGGACCCTGGTGCTCGGTGGCGCCCGGTCCGGCAAGTCGGCCTTCGCGGAACAGCTCGTCGCGTCGGAGGCGGTGCGGTACGTGGCCACCGCCGCGGTCGACCCCGCCGACGCCGACTTCGCCGAACGCATTGCGGCGCACCGGGCCCGGCGGCCCGCGAGCTGGACCATCGTGGAGGGCGATCCGATCGCCGCGCTGGGCGAGCCCGCCGCCGCCACCCTCGTCGACGACCTCGGCACCTGGCTGACCGGGCGCATCGACGCCCGCGCCGCCTGGGAATCACCGCGCGGGACCGTCGGCCCGGACATCGACGCGCTCGTCGCCGCCGTCTCCGGCTACGCGCAGCGGTTGATCATCGTCAGCCCCGAGGTGGGGCTCGGCGTCATTCCCGCCACCGCCTCCGGGCGGCTGTTCCGTGACGAGATCGGAACGCTGAACCAGCGCCTCGCCGAGGTGTGCGACGAGGTCTTCCTCGTGGTCGCGGGGCAGCCGGTGCGGGTCAAGCCCGACCGCGCGGTTGTCTCCGCCGTGCTGTCGGATGCGGCCGGTGTGGATTCATCGCTCACGGTGGCGACTTCGATCGATGCCGCCGATGGCGGAGCGGATCAGGGTGCGGTGGCGTCGGTTTCGGCGGCCGCCGTGGCGCAGGCCGCCGCTGACGGTGGGTCGGGCCGACCGGACGGCTCGGGTACCGACGTCGAAAGTGGAACCGCCGGTGCCGAACTCGGCTCGGCGACCGCCGATGCCGCGACTGCCACCGCCGGGGCGGGCGTCGCGTCCACCGACGGCGAGACGGATGCGGGGCCGGTGGCCGACGGCGCGCAGAGTGCGCCGGTGCTGACCAAGCCCGCCCGCATCTCGTTCGGCCCGGTGACCGGACCGGATCCGCTGGTGTGGGCCGCCGCCGAGGAGCGGCAGGCGCAATTGACCAAGCCCGCAGGGGCATTGGGCCGGCTGGAGAAGCTGGCCAACTGGGTCGCCGCGTGCCAGGGCGTGTGCCCGCCCAAGCAGTTCGAGCGGGCCCGTGTGGTGGTGTTCGCCGGGGATCACGGTGTGGCGCAGCACGGTGTGTCCGCGTATCCGAGCGAGGTGACCGGGCAGATGGTCGCCAACTTCCTGCACGGCGGCGCGGCCGTGAATGTGCTGGCGCGCTTGGCCGATGCCAGCGTGCGCGTGGCCGACATCGCCGTCGACGGCGACACCGCGCCGGAGATCTCGCGGCACAAGGTGCGGCGCTCCAGCGGCTCCATCGACCGCGAGGACGCGCTGACCGAGGCTGAGGTGCAGGCGGCGCTGGCCGCCGGCGCGAGCATCGCCGACGAGGAAATCGATTCCGGCGCCGACCTTCTCATCGCCGGCGACATGGGGATCGGCAACACCACGCCCGCCACCGTGCTGATCGCGGCCATCACCGACACCGAGCCGGTGGTGGCGGTCGGCCGCGGCACCGGCGTCGACGACGCGGGCTGGATCCGCAAGACCGCCGCCATCCGCGACGCCATGTGGCGCGCCCGCCCCGTCCTCAAGGACCCGGTCGCCCTGCTGCGCACCGCCTCCGGCGCGGATCTGACCGCCATGGCGGGCTTTCTGGCCCGCGCCGCGGCCCGCCGCACCCCGGTCATCCTCGACGGCGTGGTGGTCACCGCCGCCGCCCTGGTCGCCGACCAGCTCGCCCCCGGCGCCCGCGCCTGGTGGATCGCGGGTCACCGCTCCAGCGAGCCGTCCCACGCCATCGCCCTCGAGCGTCTCGACCTCGAGCCGCTCGTCGACATGAACATGCGCCTGGGCGAAGGCTCCGGCGCGGTCGCCGCCCTCCCGCTGCTGCGCGCCGCCGTCGCCACCCTCGGCGAGATGGCCACCTTCGCCGAAGCCGGAGTCAGCACCGCCGACGCCGACACGGAAGCCGCTGAGGCCTGATCGGTGAACGGGCTTCGGCTGGCGGTGTCCTGGCTGACGGTGCTGCCGGTTCGAGGGCCGGATGAAGTCGACCGGTCGGTTGCTGCTCGGGCGATCGGGTGGGCTCCGGTGGTCGGGGTGCTGCTCGGCGGCGGGGCGGCCGGATTGCTTTGGGGACTCCGCGAACTCGGGGCCTCGGGGCTGTTGGCCGGGTTTGTCGTGGTGGCCGGGCTCGCGTTGATCACGCGGGGGATGCACGTCGATGGGCTGGCCGACACCATCGATGGGCTCGGGAGCTACGGGCCGCCGGAGCGGGCTCGCGAGATCATGAAGAGCGGTGGGGCGGGGCCGTTCGGGGTGGCGGCATTGGTGTTCGCTGTTGCCATTCAGGCGGTTTCGCTGGGGGCGCTGGCCGAGCAGGGGCGGTGGGCGGCGGTTGTCGTGGCTGTCGCCGTCGGGCGGGTCGCGGTGGTGCTGGCGTGTCGGCGGGGGATCGAGGCGGCGCCGGGTGCCGGGTTCGGGGCGTTGGTGGCGGGGACGCAGGCGCCCGTGGCGGGGCTCGGGTGGAGTGTGATCGCCTGTGGGGCAGCGGTGTTCGTGACGGGAAATGTGTGGCAGGGGCCGGTGGCGGTGGTTGTGGGGTTGGTGGGGGCCATGGTGCTGGTGCGGCATTGTGTGCGGCGATTCGGGGGGTTGAACGGCGATGTACTCGGTGCCGCACTGGAATTGAGTGTCACCGTGGCCGCAGCGGTGTTGTCGCTGGGGCGCTGAGAGCGGACCGGAAAACGCGTCCCGGCCTTGGCGGGGTTGGGATTCGGACACTCGTATAACAGTTCGTCCGCTGTTCACGATCCGACCGACCCGTGGCCGCGAATACCTTCTGATCGCATCCACCCGGCCGGAGACGGAGTCGCGAAATGCTCGGAATTCTGTTGCAGCTGGGGATATTGGCACTCTTCGCGGGTATCGCGGTGGGAATCTTCGTGCTGGGGGACCGGGTGCGCCCGAGGTCCTGGCGGCACGGCGACGATTCCGGCGCGGGCTCCATGACCTTGGACATGGTCAATATGTTCTTCGCCGCGATCGTGGCCTTCGTGGTGGTGATCCTGTGGCAGCAGTACGACACCTCGCACGCGCACACGGTGGCTGAGGGCAAGGCGCTGGTGAATGTCTACGAGAGCGCCAACGGCATGCCCGAACGGGACCGCAAGCAGATTCAGGCCCTGGTGACCGCCTACACCAAGCAGGTGATCGGCGACGAGTGGAAGGTGATGGACGAGCAGCGCCGCCTGAGCCCGGCCGCACAGTCCACCCTGGACGATCTGCGCGAGGCCGTCGACGCCGCGCCCGCCGCCGATCCGGACGCCAAGGCCGCCCAGGACAAGGCGGCCACCGCGGTCGAGGCGATCACCGACACCCGCTACGACCGCGGCCTGGACGCGGGGTACCGGCTGCCCGGATTCCTTTACATGGCCCTGTGGTTCGCGACCGGCATGCTGCTGTTCGGCACCGTGTTCTCCGGTGTCGTGGTCACCAAGCGCAGCATCCTGATGACCGGTCTGTTCGGTCTGGTGATCGGCGCGGTCATCGTGGCCGTCTATCAGCTCGATCGGCCCTTCTCCGGCGGC
The DNA here is from genome assembly GCF_042732555.1 of Nocardia sp. NPDC059764. Taxonomy (NCBI): domain Bacteria; kingdom Bacillati; phylum Actinomycetota; class Actinomycetes; order Mycobacteriales; family Nocardiaceae; genus Nocardia; species Nocardia sp. NPDC059764. The sequence continues at coordinate 36,836 of NZ_JBHWHH010000034.1, read as the reverse complement.
AACCACGTCGCCAAGGACGCCTACGAACTCGCCCTCGCGCGCTTCCAGCACATCGCCGCGGAAACGTCGTCCAGCGGCGGCAGTCCCCGCTGACCGTCGCGACCGCGTAACCCGCTCGGCTTCTCGGAGGCACCCGTGAACGGAAACCGCAGAACAGCACGAGGATTCGCGGCGGCGACAGCGGTCCCGATGGCCGCGGCGCTGCTCGCCCTCCATCCCGATATCGCCGCCGCCGACCCGGGGCTGCCGTCGATCGGGGAGATCATCAGCGGCAGCGCGGGCGGGGGAGCGCCGAATCCCGGTGATGCCGCCGCGCCGATCGACGCGCCCACCGGCAGTGCGCTCGGGTTGGGCACCGGCAGTAGCTATTCCGGCAATCAGGGTCAGCCGGGCGGCCGGGTCGTCACCGGCAACCCCGCGGGCCAGAATCCGATGACCGCCTTGGACCTCGGCAGCAGCAGCCCGGACATCCCACGCGAAACGACCGCGGGGGCACCGGATCTCGTGCCACCCGAACCGCCCGCGACCCCGATCGCCGTCCCCAACACCCTCGGTGGCCTCCTCGGCCTCGACTCCGGCAGCGTTCTCACCGCCTGCGCGGGCAGCGCCGTGGTCGGCAGTGCCGCACTGGGTCTGGGCATCCTCACCGGCAGCGGCATGGGTTCGGGCCTGATCGGCCCCGGCTTTCTCCCCGGCTCCAGCGGACTGGTCGGTCCGGGTTCGGCCGGGGCGGGCAGCGTGGTGGTCGGCAGCGCCGCCACCGGCAGCGCCCTGCTGACCTGCATGCTGTTGCTGCCCGTCCCGATGGCGCCGGAACCCGGTATCCCCCTGCTGATCCCGCCGGCCGCGCCCGCGGTGGTCCCCGCCGCCGCGCCCGTCGTGGCCCCACTACCCGAGGCGGTCCTGCCCGCCCCGGCGCCGATCCCGCCGCCCCGGCCGCCGGTCGAAGTCATCGCGCCGGAACCGCCGCCACCGGCGGCCGGCCTGACCGCGCTCCAGGTCATGACGGTCATGATCATCACGATCATCGCGGGTGCGCGCGCCCGCCTCGCCCGCGGCCACCACGCGCCCGCCGACTGACGACGGGCGCGCCCGGGTCAGGACAGCTTCTCCAGCTTCGGGACCTCCCACTTCCCGTTCAGCACGCTGTCCTTCGGCGCGTACAGCCGCAGCGTGAGGGAGAACCGCCCGGACTCCGGGATCGGCAGCCAGTGCCCGGTCGGCACCTCCGACCCGGGATCGGCGTTCTGCACCGCGATCGTGATGGTGCCGTCCTCGGCCGGGGAGAGCGGGACCAGATGCCCGACCGAGTAGATGCGCGCGGGGTTCTGCACCAGGTAGGACTCGCCGTCATAGGCGGTGAGTGACCAGAACGCCCCCACCGGCGGCAGCTGGTCCTGGGCGAAAGTGATCCGGAATCGGCTGTCGCCGTCCGCATTCGCGTCGATCGTCGGATACACCGCGTCCCGGGGCAGATTCGCGCCCAGGCCGAGCGCGGCGATCTGCGCGCGCAACGGATAGTCGGTGCCGTACGCGCCGACCTCCAGATTGAAGAGCCATCCGTTCTGGTACTGCGACTTGGGATCCCGGTACTCGGTGAGCGCGCGGCGGCCGTCGGCGAGGCCCGCGTTGAGCACGTCCGCGGGCACGGTGGCCGCCCCGCCCGGCGTGATGCCGATGGTGGCGAACCGCTTCAGGGCGTCGTCGTCGTCCTCGTGGGCCGGATTGACCGCCATGACCGCGCACATACGCGCGAAGAACGTGGGCCCGTCCATGGCCCCCACCATCTGGGCGGGCGCGCCGCCGCCCGCGGCCAAGGCACCAGGACCGCCCTGCACCTCATCGGAGTTCCAGGCGCTGAGTGGGGCCAGCTTCAGCTGGTGCTGGAGCGCCCGCACACGCTCGATGTCGCCCTCGCCCTTGTATTCGATACGGCCGAGCAGCCAGGTGGTGCCGGTCGGCATGGCCAGGTGGGTCATGCCCTCGGGCACGGTTCCCTTCCAGCCGGGTCCGGTGACCAGATAGGTGTAGGGCGCCTGCTGCGGCGCGTTCTCGACGCGCGGATTGGTGCTGGTGGGATCGTGCACCGTATTGGTCCAGGCGTCGAGGAACTGCATGAGCCAGTACCGGTCTTCGATCGCCGGCACCTGCAACACCATCGGTTCCGGCCGCAGATCCAGCCAGGCCTGCGAGTACAGGGTGTCGAGGTTGAGCCGCACCACCTGCCGCACCTCGGGGGTGGGCGGATTCTGGTGCACGAATTGGTTTGTCGGGCCCCCGGTTTCGCGGGTGACGTCCATGAGGACCAGCGGGTAGCCGAACACGTAGGCGTCGGCGGCGATGTCCTTGGGGTCATTGGAGGCCGAGGTGGCGCCGGTGGCGCCGGATCCATTGTCCGAAGTGCCGCAGGCGGTTAGTCCGAGGGCGGCCGCGGCGCCCATGCCGAGCGTCCGGGCGCCCAGTGCGAGCATCCGGCGACGCGAGAGAGGTGCGAAGGGGTGGCTCATGGCCAGCACCGTACTGCGGCGACGCGGGCCCGGAGCGCCCTCACGAGCGTGGCGCTCCGGTGTGTCGCGTGCGGGTCAGAGGTTGACCGGGTAGATCGGCTCCTGGATCTCGGGCTTGATCCGGTTCTCGACGAAGATGCCGTGCCAGATCATGAACACGATGAGCGTCCACAGGCGGCGGCTGTGGTCGACCGGACCGGTGCGGTGCGCCTCCAGCATGGCCAGGATGGCCTGCTTGTTCAGCAGGTGGTCGGTGCCCGACTCGGTGATCTGGGCGCGCGCCCAGTCGTAGAGCTCCGGGCCGCGCAGCCAGTGCCGCAGCGGCACCGGGAAGCCCAGCTTGGCCCGGTTGAGCACGTGCGGCGGCACGATGTCGGTGAGCGCCCGGCGCAGCGCGTACTTGGTGGTCTCCTTGGTGATCTTCTGGTCCACCGGGATCTTCTCGGCGACCTTGAACACCTCGGGGTCCAGGAACGGGACGCGCAGTTCCAGCGAGTTGGCCATGGTCATCTTGTCGGCCTTGACCAGGATGTCGCCGCGCAGCCAGGTGAACAGGTCCAGGTGCTGCATGCGAGCCACCGGGTCCCAGTGGTAGCCCTGCATGGCGTAGATCGGGGCGGTGACGTCCTGGTGCGTCCACTCGGGCCGGAACTCGCGCAGCACCGACCGCAGCTGGGCGTCGTTGAAGCTGCGCGCGTTGCCGTAGTAGCGCTCCTCCAGGGTGAGCGAGCCGCGGTGCAGCAGGCTCTTGCCGCGGGTGCCCTCCGGGATCCGGTCCGACACCTTGCCCGCCAGCTTGCGCAGCGGCTTGGGCAGGTAGTCGAAGGGCTTGAGCGACAGCGGTTCCCGGTAGATCGTGTAGCCGCCGAACAGCTCGTCGGAGCCCTCGCCGGAGAGCACCACCTTGACGTGCTTGCGGGCCTCCTTGGCCACGAAGTACAGCGGCACCAGTGCCGGGTCCGCGACGGGTTCGTCGAGGTACCAGACGATTTCGGGAATCGAGGCCGCGTACTCCTCGGGGGAGACCATGCGGATGTAGTGCTTGGCGCCGATGGCCTCGGCGGTCTCGGCGGCCACGTCGGCCTCCGAGTAGCCCTGCCGCTCGAACGCCGAGGTGAAGGTCAGCAGGTTCGGGTTGTGGCGGATGGCCAGCGCGGCGATGGCGGTGGAGTCGATGCCGCCGGACAGGAACGCGCCGACGGTGACGTCCGCGCGCATGTGCTTGGCGACGGAGTCCTCGAGCGCCTCGGCGATCTCCTTGTAGCGCTTGGCCTCCGAGCCCGCCGCGAACTTCTGCACCCGGAACTGCGGGTTGAAGTAGCGGGTCACCTGCGGGGCGCTGCCGGGCTCGATCCAGGCGTAGCAGCCCGACTCCAGGCGGCGGATGTCCTTGTGCAGGGTCTCGGCCTCGGGCACGTACTGCAGCACCGTGTAGTGCTCGAGCGCGCGCGGGTCCAGGGCGTCGGTCAGCTCCAGCTCGGCGAGCAGGCCCAGCAGGCTCTTCTTCTCGCTGGAGAAGGCCGTGCCGCCCGCGCCGGTGGCGATGAACAGCGGCTTGATGCCGAATGGGTCGCGGGCCAGGAACAGCTTGTTCAGCTCGGTGTCCCAGATCGCGAAGGCGAACATGCCGCGCAGCCGGCTCGCGGCCTTGGCGCCCCAGTAGTGGAAGGCGGCCACGATGGCCTCGCCGTCACCCTCGGTGCGGAACATCGGCTGGTCGCCGAACTCGGCCTCGTGGGCTTCCTTCAGCTCGGCGCGCAGCTCCAAGTAGTTGTAGATCTCGCCGTTGAAGGTCATGGCGTAGCGCTCGGGGTTCTCCGGGGGACCCCAGCGCAGCGGCTGGTGCGAGTGCTCGATATCGATGATCGACAGGCGGTTGAAGCCGAAGATCATGCGCTCGTCGTTCCAGGTGCCCCGCTCGTCCGGGCCGCGGTGGCGCTGGCAGTGCAGCGCCTCGTACACCTGTGCAGCGGTGGTCTCGACCGTCCGCCCGTCCGGAGTAGTAGCCGTGCCAGCTGTCAGAAATCCGAGCAGACCACACACTGCGCCGAGAACCTCTTTCCGGAGTCATAAGGATTGGGGCGTACCCGCACGGGCACGCTGCACGCGAAACCTACTGCCCGAGTATGCCTGACTCGGCCCGATCACGCTCAGACCCCATCCAACACATCGAAGTTCGCAGCCCGCCTCGGTCTGGACTGCGCTCCGCCTCCCCGCGCTTGGAGCGGTAGCGGGAGCGAAGCGGAGGAGCGGAGGAGGGAAGACCGAGGTAACAGGGCTGCGAACAGCCGTAGCGGAGCGAAGGCGATTGGGGTGCAGCGTGTCGGACAGGACCCCGTCGCAACGGGGGCCCATTGTTGGTCTACGCTGCGTAGTACTTGGGAAACTCTCAGGGTCGGTTGCGCGTTCGCGTCACCCCGCAGGGGTGCACGGACACAGACCTTCCCCGAGCTCCCGAACTGTGCTGATTATGTGTCGTCCGGCGGAAGGGAGCCCGGGCGGCGCGGTGTCGGAATGACGACCAGGAAGGCGTTGAGCGTGGCGCACAAGGCGAGCGAGGCGATAGGGGCACGACCCGCCCAGGGTCGGCGGGGCCGCATCCTTCGGCGGGCCGGGCTGGCGGTGTCCTTGGGGATGACCGCGATGCTCGTCTCCGGCTGCTCGATCGACAACGTTTGGCTTCGATTCGGCTGGCCCTCGGGCATCACGCCGCAGGCCACCAGGATGCGCGAGCTGTGGACCTGGTCCGTGCTCGCCGCGCTGGCGATGGGTGTGCTGGTCTGGGGTCTGACCTTCTGGACCATCGCGTTCCACCGCAAGAAGGCGAACTCCCCGGAGTTCCCGCGGCAGACCGGTTACAACGTGCCGCTGGAGCTGAGCTACACGGCGATCCCGTTCGTGATCATCGCCGTGCTGTTCTACTTCACCGTCGTCGTGCAGAACTACGTGCACGAGAAGGTCGAGAACCCGGACGTCGTGGTCGACGTGACGGCGTTCCAGTGGAACTGGAAGTTCGGCTACCAGAAGGTCGACCTCAAGGACGGCTCGCAGGTCTACGACGGTGTCGACACCGAGCGCCAGGACATGAATGAGGACATCATGGATCGCTACAAGGAAGCGACCAAGGATGGCCACCCGCAGCCGGGCCCGAACAACGGCCTGCCCGCGAACGACATCTCCTACCTGCACTACGACAAGGTCGAGACCGTCGGTACCTCCAACGAGATCCCGGTCCTGGTGCTGCCCTCGGGCAAGAACATCGAGTTCCAGCTCGCCGCCGCTGACGTCATCCACTCGTTCTGGGTGCCGGAGTTCCTGTTCAAGCGCGACGTGATGCCGAACCCGAAGCAGAACAACTCGGACAACGTCTTCCAGATCACCAAGATCGAGAAGGAAGGCGCGTTCGTCGGCCGTTGCGCCGAGATGTGCGGCACCTTCCACTCGATGATGAACTTCGAGATCCGGGTCGTCTCGCCGGACGACTTCAAGAAGTACATGGACGCGCGGATCAAGGACCACAAGACCAACGGCGAGGCGCTCTCCGCGATCGGTCAGTCGCCGGTGGCGACCTCCACCAAGCCGTTCAATACCGACCGCAAGGCGCGCGGCAACGAGCTCGCCGACGCCAAGTGAGGATGAACTGACATGAAGGTCGAAGCTCGCATCTTCGAACTGATCACGGTCTTCTTCGTGATCGTGGCCGTGATCTACGGCTACTTCACGGGCCAATCCCGCACCGGCGTCGAGTGGGCGGGTACCACCGCCATCGTGCTGTCGGCGGGCCTGGCGCTGATCGTGGGCACCTACCTCCGCTTCGTCGCCCGTCGTCTGGACCTGCGTCCCGAGGACTACGAGGAGGCCGAGATCGTGGACGGCGCCGGCGACCTGGGCTTCTTCTCGCCCGGCTCGTTCTGGCCCATCCTGCTGGCCGCCGCGGGTTCCGTCACCGCGCTGGGCCTGGCGTTCTTCCAGTTCTGGCTGATCGGCATCGGCGTGGTCTGCGTGCTCGCGGCCGTCGCCGGTCTGGTCTTCGAGTACCACCTCGGCCCGGAAAAGCACTGAGCTGAAGCAAGACCCGAAGCGCCCCATCCGAATCCGGATGGGGCGCTTTGCTGTTCGGGGGGGTGTTCGGAGGTGTTCAGATGCCGAGCGCGTGCTTGAGGCGGGCGGTGCGCGGCGACATCGACGCCAGGCCCAGCAGGGCGCGCGGGAACCGCGGCGGCAGCTGGGGCGGGTGGGTGCGGATGGCGGTTTCGATCCAGCGTGCGGCCTCGACCGGGTCCAGCGTCGCGTACTCCGCTCGAGTGCGAGATGCGGTCGGGTCGGTGCAGATCGGGTACTGGACGGTGGAGACGTGGATGCCGCGCGGGGAGAGTTCCGCGTCGGCGCATTGGCCGAAGGTGGTCCAGGCTGCCTGGGCGGCGGCGTAGGAGGCGAAGTTCGGGGAGGGGCCGGTCTCCGGGCTCCAGGGGCCGACGTTGACCACGTGGCCGGAGCCGCTCGCGAGCATGGCGGGGAGCAGGCCCAGGGTCAGGCGCAGCGGGCCGAAGTAGTAGGCGGCCATCATGCGCTGGTAGTCGCGGAAGCGGTCCAGTGATTGCAGGACCGGGCGGCGGCTGGGGCGGCCGGTGTTGTTGACCAGCACGTCGACGGTGTCGAATTCGGTGAGCAGCCATTCGACCAGCTGGTCGACGTCGCCGAGGGCGGCGATGTCGCAGCGGTACCAGTGGGCGCGGCCCCCGGATTCGATGATGGTGGCGCATTCCTCGACCAGATGGGAGCCCGTGCGGGCGACCAGGATGACCTCCGCGCCGTGAAAACCGAGTAGTCGGGCCGCTTCTCGGCCGATCTCGGAGGTCGCGTCGGTGATGACCACGCGTTTGCCCTCGAGCGGGCGTTCGCCCTCGGGGTCACCGGAGGTACGGGGGCGGCGGGCAGCGCGGAATTCGATCATGGGACAGGCAACCTTCATCTGAGGATTGAGCATGAACCATGCACCGATACCCCGCCGACAGTATCGATACCGCCGCGCCTCCCGGCTGCTAACCGATAGCTGGCAGTGCGGCGGAACACATTCTATTCGGTCGGGTCATAACGCCGGGCGCGTTCGGACACACAGATCTCGTCGATTCCGGACACGATGTCCCGCAACAGTTCCGAGGGCAGCGCCGCCGGACGCAACCGGCAGGTGAAGGTGATGAAGCCGTGGTCCTCGTCGTCGAGTTCACGCAGGTAGCGGGAGCGCACACCGTAGGTCATGGCCGAGATCACGGTGAAGCAGCCGGTGCGCTCACGGTGCCCGGAGAACAGGTCGTGCAGGCCGTGGAAGACCCGCGCGTAGTTGGACATGGGCGCGAAAAGCGAGATGCGGTAGGCCGGTCCGCGCTCCGAGGAGCTGATCACGGTGTCGGCCAGATACTCCGCGTCGCGCAGGGTCAGCACCTTCGGAGCGAACATGAGCGCGCCCGCCGCGGCATTGCGGACCGGCATGCCGGCGCGGCCGCCCGCCGAGGCGGCGATGGCGCCCAGCGACTTCCGGGCGCGCGCACCGACCTCACGCCGGGCGCGCAGCGACAGATTGGGGGTGGTGGGGTGCAGGCTCGACCACTGGCCGAAACGGACCGTGCCCAGCTGCACGGAGCCGGTGCCGACCGGTCGCGCGACCTTCAGCGGCGCGGTGTCGATCCAGCGGCCCACCTGCAGCATGGAGTCGCCCGGGGACTGGATCTCGCGGAAGGAGTGCTCCACCCAGGTGTCGAAGTCCAGGAAGCGGTGCGCGTCGGTGGTGAGCCAGGTGCGGTCCTTGTCCACGCCGGTCACCTCGAGGGTGAGCGCGGTGATGATGCCGGTGCGCCCGCCGCCGCCCAGGATCTTGCGGAAGCGTTCCGCGTGGTGGGTGCGCCCGCAGGTGCCGAACCGCCCGTCCTGATCGACGTATTCGAGCTCGGCGACATTGTCGGAGAACATGCCGAAGCGATGCGACGCCGCCGACAGCCCGCCCACCGCCGCGAATCCGCCCGCCGTGATGTCGCGATGGTCGCCCACGATGGGCAGCCCGAGCCCGTGCGCGCCCAGGGTGCGATCGATGTCGGACAGCCGTGCCCCCGCCTGCACGCGCACAGTCCTGGCATCGGCGTCGACCACCTGCACGCGGTTCATCTTCCGCATGCTCAGGGTGGTGCCCTGCACCGGCAGTCCGAACTCCTCGTCCGGACGTTCCCCACCCCGGATGATCAGCGGTTTCGTCGAACGACGTGAATCCCGAACGGTCCGAACCACATCCGCGGTGTCGCGGGGCAGAAACTCGTCGGGGTGGGTGGAGACGGGCGTGCTCATGGCGCTACAGCTAACCACAACCGCGCGAATTGCGCTCGCGCGTAGAGTCCGGCCTATGAGTTTCCTGGGTGGGGTTTTCGGGTCGCCGCGAGATCGGTTCGGCAAGAAGATCTTGGAGCAGGTGCGGGGGTACGAGGTGGTGGAATTCGCGCGGTTCGACCCGGAGGCGTTCGAGATCGCGTGCCGGCTGCGGAACGGGTACGCGGCGACCCTGAAACTGGAGACGCTCTATCGCCGGTTCGGGGGGAAGGTCGGCGCGGAGCTGTTCGCCGTCATCGACAGCATGCTGTTGCCGCCCGCCGCGCGGGAAAGCTGGGAGGAGGTGTCGCCCAAGCTGCGGCCGGTGGTGCGGCGGGCCGGGTACGGGACGGTGCGGGTCGCCGCGGCGGACGGCCGGGACATGGTGCTCACCCGGCCGGCGCTGCCGTATCTGTGCGAGCTGGTGGTGATCGATCTGCCCAGCACCGTGCAATTCGTGACACGGCAGGATCTTTCGCGCTGGGGAGTGGACGAGGAGCAGGTGTACGCGGTCGCGCACGCCAATCTCACCGAACTGGCCATGAGCACCATGACCGCCTTCGACCAGGGGGAGGGCGTGCGGGTGCTGGATTTCACCGACGACGACGGCGAGAACTACGTCGGCTCGCTGCCGCTGGTGGCGGGCTGGCTGGCGGGGGTGGGGGCCCGAACCGGCACCACGCCACTGCTTTTCCTGCCGGGACACCTCGGCATGCTGGTCGTGCTCGGCGCGACGCCCGCGGCCATGCCGCAACTGCTCGCGCTGGCCTCCGAACGGCACGAGGCCGCGCTGCGCCCATTGTCGGCGGTGCCGTACACCGTGGACGGCAACGGTGACCTGACGCCGCTGCGGGTGCCCGAGGATCATCCGGCGTACGCGGAGATCCGGCACGCGCACGCGCAACTCGTGGTCGGCGCGTACCGGTCGCAGACCGAGAATCTGCGCGACGAGGACGACCGCGAGGGCGCGATCATGGAGCTGCTGCTGGTGAGCGCGCCGGACGGCAGCGAGTACACCATGACCTCCTGGACCGACGGCACCACGAATCTGCTGCCCGCCGCGGACTTCATCTGCTTCGTCACCGGCGACGGCGATGTCTTCCGGGTGGCCTGGGACGACGTGTCCGGGCTGGTGCCACTGGAACTCGCCGACGAGTACGACCCGCCGCGCTTCCGGGTCCGGGACCATCCGCCCGCCGAGGTCATGGCCCGACTACGCGCGCTGGCCCGCTGATTCGGGCGGCGCGTCGCCGGTGTGGCGGGATTTCTTCACGACTGTGTCATCTGGGTCGGCTAGGGTCGCGGCGTGGACAGGGCGCAGCTTGCAGCGGATATGGCGGCCGGAGCGAGACCGGAGTTCCTCTTCTTCTGGGGGCACACCCGCACCCCCGGGCACGAGGTCGGCACATGGGTGCTCAGCCAGTGGTGGCCCATCGACCTCACCGTGGACGGCCAGACCTACTCCAGCGCCGAACATTTCATGATGGCCGAGAAGGCCCGCCTGTTCGGCGACGAGGACATGCGCACCCGCATCCTCGCCAGCGACACCCCCGCGGACGCGAAACGCCTGGGCCGCGCCATCTCCGGCTTCGATCAGGACACCTGGGAAGCCCACCGCTTCGACATCGTATTGCGCGGCAGCATCGCCAAATTCGGCCAGCACGACGCGCTCCGGGACTTCCTGCTCGCCACCACCGAGAAGATCCTGGTGGAAGCCGCACCCCGCGACACCATCTGGGGCATCGGCCTCGGCGCCGAGAACCCCGACGCCGGCGACCCGGCCCTGTGGCGCGGCGAGAACCTACTCGGCTTCGCCCTCATGGACGCCCGCGACGCGCTAGCTCCCGCCCGCCAGCTCTGACGCGGCGCCCACGCGCCGCTCGTAGAGTGCGAGCACGGCCTCGACCTGCGGTGTGCGCGGGGCGTTCCCGGCCAGCCAGGCGATGCGGGTGCCGGTGAGCTCCAGCTCGGCGGCCGAGAGATCGGGTTTGGTGAGCGCGATCTCGCACAGTGCCCGGACCGTTCCGGCGGCCCGCTGGAGGGTCTCGTCGGTGGTGGCGGCGGGCCGAGGGTCGGGCGGCGGGGAGCTGCCGAAGTCGATGCGGGTCTGGTCGGACAGCGTCGGCACGGCGTCGGCCGGGACGGTTCCGAAGAGCTGCGCGCCGTCGCTGTAGCTGCCGTCGCGAGTTCGGAACGGCAGCAAGTTGCTCAGCCCGAGCATCGCCGAAAGCACCGTCAACGAAAACCCCACCGGCAGCGGCAGAGCCGCTTGCGCCCAGACCGCGGCGAAGATGCCCGCGGAGATCAGGTTCGCGAGCGGACCCGCGGCAACGGTCAGTCGCCGGCCGCGCGGGCTCGGTCGCACCGACCAGTGCACCCGTCCGCCCGGATAGAGACCCAGCCGCACCGTCACCGAACCGAATTCGAAGCGCAGACCACCGGCGCCGCGCCGCGTTCCGATGCACACGATCAGGGGATACGCGCCGAAAAGTCGTCCTACCGCCAAGTGTCCGAGTTCGTGTATCAGGACTGCCAGCATCAGCGCGCCGTAGTAGTACCAGGGGAACAGCGCCATCAGCGGATGGTCGCGCCAGTAAATCGCCGTGAATCCAGCCGATACGGCGGCCATCGCGGCTACCGCCGCACCCTCGGTCACCTGCTTGCCTCCCACACGCACGGCGGGATAGTAGCCGTGATCTCCGGACTCCGCTGATCTCGGTCCGGATGAGGGAGGATCAGGGCATGGAGACGGTGAGCGGTCGTGAGGTGTATTCGAATCGGTGGATCACGCTGCGGGAGGATGTGGTCCGGCAGGCCGATGGGGAGGAGTCGATCTACGCCTTCATCCGGAAGTCGGACTTCGCGATCGTGATTCCGTGGGACGGGGAGCGGTTCCATCTTGTGGAGCAGTTCCGGTATCCGTTGCAGCGGCGGTGCTGGGAGTTCCCGGGTGGGGCGGTGGCGGGGGAGAGCGATCTGGTCGAGGTGGCCCGGCAGGAGCTGCGGGAGGAGACCGGGTTGCGGGCGGGGTCGTTGACGGTGCTGGGGAAGGTGGCTCCGGCTCCGGCGACCAGTACGCATTACGGGACGGTGGTGCTGGCGACCGAGCTGACCGAGGGGCCGCACGAGCGGGAGCCGTCGGAGGCGGACATGGAGTCGGGGTGGTTCACCCGCGACGAGTTCGAGGACCTGGTCCGCACGGGGGCGATCGTGGACGCGCAGACCGTTGCCGCGTATTCGCTTCTGCTGCTGCACGAGAAGACGAGCGGGCGTCCAGTCGTATAGACGGTTTATTACGTCCGAAAGCGGAAGATCCGCTGAAAGTGGATCCCGGTGGCCCTTGCGGCGTGACGCGGGCGGCGTTCAATGGTCGTCGCGGTCCACGCCTGGAAGGGCTGGGGGTTTGGTCATGGATCGTATTGGTGCACTCCGTGATACGAAGAAGTGATCCTATGTTCGGAAGAACTCCCGCGGCCGCGCTGGCGGCCGTGCTGGTGACGGCGCCACTGGTGACGGGCCTGGCCGCGGCCCAGGCCGCGCCGGCGACCACTCCGGTGGCGAGCCCGGTCGCCGCCCGCCACGACGATCAGGGCTCGGACCGCGACGGCGGCGGCGATCTGGGCGACGCCTGGTTCATCCACCACTGCAAGCAACTCCACGAATGGTGGCAGCCGCGCTGTATGCGTGATCGCAACGATATGTGGCACCGTGGCGACCAGCCGTCGACGGGCAGCTGGTAGCGCTCACCAGGCGAGCCGCGCGTACTCCTCAGCTACCCCACACGTGGCCCCAGAAAGTGCCTCTCGTAGCCGATGCCCTTGTTGGCTTCGGTGATGAATGCTGTTTCGCTCATGTGAAAAGCTGCGCGCGGCAGCGGATTCCGCGGGAGAACCGGTTTGTACCACCCGGGACGGGAATACCGGCCCACACTGGAGCCATGGCTGACCGTAGCGAGCTCGCGGCCTTTCTCAAGGCCAGGCGCAACCGGCTGACACCCACCGATGTCGGACTGCCCCTGGGCCTGAACCGCCGCGCGCCCGGCCTGCGGCGTCAGGAGGTGGCGCAGCTGGCCGGGATCTCGGTGGACTACTACATCCGGATGGAGCAGGCGCGCGGGGCGAAACCCTCGCGGCAGGTGCTGGCGGCGATCGGCCGCGCGCTCATGCTGACCGTCGACGAACGCGAATACCTGTTCCGGATCGCGGGGGAGGCGCCGCCGGTGGTGGCGGGGCCGAACAAGACGGTGCCGCAGTCGGTCCGGACCATTCTCGACGCGCTCGCCGCCCCGGCCTACGTGGTGGACGCCACCTACGAGGTGCTCGCCTGGAACCGGGCCGCGACGCCGTTCGTCGGCGATCTCGACGCCGTGCCCGGCCAGGAGCGCAATGTGATCCGCTGGATGTTCCGGGAGGCCGTCGACCACCCGCAGTGGGCCGAGGCCGACACCCGCGACTTCGCCCGCGCCCTCATCGCCGACCTGCGCGCGGCCTACGCCCGCTACCCGGGGCATCCGGCGCTCGCCGTGCTGGTCACCGAATTGCTGGGCACCTCACCGCGTTTCGCCGACATGTGGGGCGCGCATGACGTGGAGGTACGCCGCACCCACCGCAACCGCATCCGCCATCCGGAGTTGGGCCCGCTGGATTTCCAGTGCCAGGTGCTGCACATCTCCGACACCGATCAGCGGGTGATCGTCTACTGCGCGACCCCGCACAGCCGCACAGCGGGAGTCTTCCAGTCCCTGGCCGCGGCGACCGACCGCTGAAAAGTTGCCAACAATCGTTGGCCAACAACTGTTGACATCGTGCTGACCGGGTCGTACCGTCTAATTCAACAGACGTTGGCCAACAAGCGTTGGCAGAGATTCGGGAGTTGTCATGAACGCAGTGCCCGCCACCGCCCAGGTCGTCATCGTGGGTGCCGGTCCCGCCGGCATGACCGCCGGAATCGCGCTCGCCGACGCGGGCGTGGACGTGGTGCTGCTCGATCGGCTCGCCGAGGGTGCCAATACCTCGCGTGCCGTGGTGGTGCACGCTCGCACGCTGGAGGTGCTCGAGGAGTTCGGGGTCACCGAGCGGCTGCTGGAGCAGGGGCTCGTGGTGCCGAACTTCGTCATGCGCGACGGCGACCGGACGCTGGCCCGCGTCTCCTTCGCGGGGCTGCCCACCGAACACCCCTACACCGTCATGCTCGGTCAGGAATCCACCGAGGCGATCCTGCTGGCGCGGCTGGAGAAGGCGGGCGCGCAGGTGGTCCGGCACGCCGAGGTCACCGGGCTCAGCCAGGACGCGGACGGCGTCACCGTCGACTTCACCGATGCCGACGGCGTCGCGAATTCCGTTCGCGCGGACTGGGTCATCGGCGCGGACGGCATGCACAGCAAGGTGCGGGAAGCGGCCGGCATCGGCTTCACCGGCGCCACCTATCCCGAATCCTTCGTCCTCGCCGACGTCCGCATGACCTGGCCCGAGCCGCGTGACGAAGTCTGCCTGCAACTCTCGCCCGAGGGTGTCACGGTCATCGCCCCGCTGCCGGACGCGCGGCCCGACCGCTTCCGCATCGTCGCCACCGTCGCCGAAGCGCCCGAGCATCAGGACCTCGCCTACGTGCAGGGCCTGGTGGACGCCCGTCGCCCAGGCGCCCACGCGAAGGTCGAGGAGATCGTCTGGAGCTCACGCTTCCGTGTCCACCACCGCGTCGCCGACCACTACCGCGCGGGCCGCATCCTGCTGGCGGGCGACGCCGCGCACGTCCACAGCCCCGCGGGTGGTCAGGGCATGAACACCGGCATCCAGGACGCGGTCGTCCTCGGCCGCCTGCTGGCGGCCGTGGTCGCGGGCGCCCCCGCCTCGCTCCTCGACGACTACGAGATGACCCGCCGCCCGGTGGCTCTGGGCGTCGTCGCCTTCACCGACCGGGTCACCCGCATGGCCACCCTCCGCGCCCGCCCCGCCCGCATGATCCGAAACCTGGTGATCAGCACCCTCGCCCGCATCCCCGCGTTCCGCTACAAGCTGGCCTTCCAGCTCGCCGAACTGGCGAATCGCTGACGTCGCAGTCTGATTCGACGGCCCGCATCGACCCGGTGCGGGCCGTCTTGCGATTGTGCGAGGAGATCTGCGGCCCGCGCGAGTCGTCACAGCGCGGCGACGTAGTCTGCGGCGCGGCGACGCCGCGCACTGCGCTATGACCCGGCTCCGGCCGCGGTGGCCCGCGGGTGTCAGCTACGTAGAGAGGCCGTGACGGTGTCGGCGGCGGCGATGGTGGCGGCGGCCAGGTCGCCGAGACCCGCGGCGGAGAGATTGGTATCGGGGCAGGCGACGATGGAGGCGATGACGGGGCCGTCGGGGGAGAAGATGGGGGCTGCTACGGACACGACGGCGTTCTGGTCGCCCAGTTCGTCGGGTAGGTAGTCGATGGTGATGAGGTCGGCGATCATGGCGCTGAGCCGGTGGCGCAGGGGATCGGTGACGGGCGAATGACGTAGGGCGCCCAGGGCTTCCAGCATCGGGGCGGAGTCGTCGGCCAGGCGTTCGACGGAGTAGCCGCGGGTGGCGATGGCGTCGAGGACGGCGGCGAGGCGGTCGCGGTGGGCCGGGTCGGCGGCGGCGAGCCAGGCGGCGCGCTCGGATTCGGGCGCCCAGGCGACGAATTCGCGGCAGACCGGCGGGGCGAACGGCATGCGGCGGGCCGGGCGGATCCAGGGGGCGGAGGGGGTACCCAGGACTTCGGTGATGACGATCGTGTCCGGGGCGGCGTCCGCCTTGGCGGCGGCGCGGGAGCCGCTCTGGAATTCGCGTTCGGCGAGAAAGACCGGCACGCCGGCGTCGGCGGCGAGGGTGTGCATCGCGCCGAGGGCGAGGCTGCGGACCGGGAAGGCGGTGTCGGCGCGGCGGGCCACGGCGAGCAGGCCCAGACCGAGGCTGTAGTTGCCCTCGGGGTCGCGGACGGTCCAGGCGTCGGCGCACAGCTGGGTGAGCACGGCGTGCGCGGTGGCGCGGGACATGCCGGTGGCGCGGACGATCGCCGCCAGCGACAGGCGCTCGCCGGAATGGCGGGACAGCAGTTCGATCGCCTGCACGACGCGGTGGGTCGGGGGCGACGCGCAGGGTTCGGTCACCGTCGCGGGGGTGGAAGCCACTGGTGCGGTGGTGGATTCAGGCAACTCGATTCCTGCATGTGTCGGTCCCGCGGTACGGGAGGGGCGCGCGGAAATCGTATCGGTCGGTGTATCGGTCACTCGCGGCGGAGTGATCCTGACCGGGCCGGGCCCGGCGGTGGTGAGGGCCGAGTCCGGTGATGACGGTGCGCGCCAATTCGGGCGTGGGTATTGACCGTCGCCCGGTACCGACTTATCGTCGGTGTCACATTATCGAACAATAGCGTCGAATATTCGACACCGCAAGGGTTGGCAAGAACCCGACCGGTTCGACAGACGCGGCGAATGGGACGAGAGATGCGCACGGGATATGAGCTGTCGCACCTGAACGCCTTGGAGGCGGAATCGGTGCACATCATTCGGGAGGTGGCGGCCACCTTCGAGCGGCCGGTGCTGTTGTTCTCCGGTGGCAAGGACTCGGCGGTCATGCTGGAACTGGCGCGGCGGGCGTTCTGGCCCGCGCCGCTGCCGTTCGCCCTGCTGCACATCGACACCGGGCGCAACTTCGACGAGGTCATCGACTTCCGGGATCGCACGGCGGCGCGGCTGGGCGCTCAGCTGCTGGTCGGCAAGGTGCAGGACGATATCGACGCGGGCCGGGTCACCGAGCGCCCGGGCGAGACCCGCAACCGGCTGCAGACCGCCACCCTGCTGCGCAGCATCCGCGAGCACCGCTTCGACGCGGTCTTCGGCGGGGCGCGGCGCGACGAGGAGAAGGCGCGCGCCAAGGAGCGGGTGTTCAGCTTCCGCGACGAATACGGCGCGTGGGATCCACGCGCGCAGCGGCCGGAGGTGTGGAACCTCTACAACGGGCGGCATCAGAAGGGTGAGCACATTCGCGTGTTCCCGCTGTCCAACTGGACCGAGCTCGACATCTGGGAGTACATCGACCAGGCCGAGGTGGAACTGCCGTCGCTGTACTACGCGCACCGCCGCACCGTGGTGGAGCGCGATGGAATGCTGCTGGCGGAGAACCGATTCCTGGAGTTCGGCGCGGACGAGCGGCGATTCGAGGCGACCGTCCGGTTCCGCACCCTCGGCGACGCCGACTGCACGGGCTGCGTGGAATCCGGCGCGTCCAACCCGGTCGAGGTGATCGCCGAGACCGCGACCACCCGCCTGACCGAGCGCGGCGCCACCCGCGCCGACGACCGGATCTCCGAGTCCGGCATGGAAGATCGCAAGCGAGAGGGCTACTTCTGATGCGCCGCAACCTGTTACGGATCGCCACCGCCGGCAGTGTGGACGACGGCAAGTCGACCCTCATCGGGCGGCTGCTGTTCGACTCCAAGAGCCTGTTCAGCGATCAGCTCGACGCCATCGAGCGCGCCAGCCTCTCGCGCGGCGGCGACGGGCCCGACCTGTCGCTGGTCACCGACGGCCTGCGCGCCGAGCGCGAGCAGGGCATCACCATCGATGTCGCCTACCGCTACTTCACGACGCCGCGACGCAAGTTCATCATCGCCGACACACCCGGGCACGTGCAGTACACCCGGAACATGGTGACCGGCGCGTCCACCGCGGACCTGGCGCTGATCCTGGTCGACGCGCGCAAGGGCGTCTCCGAGCAGACCCGCCGCCACGCCTTCCTGTCCTCGCTGCTGGGCGTCGGGCACCTGGTGTTGTGCGTGAACAAGATGGACCTGGTCGACTGGTCCGAGCAGCGGTTCGAGGAGATCCGTTCGGAATTCGCGGATTTCGCCACCAAGCTCGATGTCGGCGACCTCAGCTTCGTGCCGGTGTCGGCGCTGCACGGCGACAATGTGGTGGACGCCTCCGAGCACACCGCGGGCTGGTATCCGGGGCCGCCGCTGCTGCGGCACCTGGAGGAAGTGCACGTCGCCTCCGACCGCAACCTGATCGACAACCGGCTGCCGGTGCAGTACGTGATCCGGCCGCACGGGGAGAGTCAGCGCAGTTACGCGGGCACCGTCGCGGGCGGCATCTTCAAGCCCGGCGACGAGGTCGTGGTGCTGCCCTCGGGACGCACCAGCCACGTCAACCAGATCTGGGGGCCGGGCGGCGGCAAGGTGGACGAGGCGTTCACCGGCATGGCGGTCTCGCTCACCCTCGACGACGAGATCGACATCGGCCGTGGCGATATGCTCGCCCGGCCCGGTAACCAGCCGCACACCGATCGGGAACTCGACGCCATGGTGTGCTGGTTCTCCGACGACACCGAACTGCGCGCGGGCGCCTCGTACTCGATCCGGACCGCCACCCAGACCTCCAAGGTCGAGGTGACCGACCTGGACTACCGGCTCGACGTGAACACCCTGCACCGGCAGACCGACGCGGAAACGCTGGGGCTCAACGACATCGGGCGGCTCACCCTGAAGAGCCGGCAGGCGCTGCTGTTCGATCCCTACCGCGAGAACCGGGCCACCGGCAGCTTCATCCTCATCGACGAGACCACTAACCAGACGGTGGCCGCGGGCATGATCACCGGACGCTCCACGGGCGCGCCGAAGATCGGGCACAAGGCCTCGAACGTGGTGTGGCACAGCTCCGCCGTGGAGCGCGGGCAGCGGCTCAGCACCGGCGCGACCGTGTGGCTGACCGGGCTGTCGGGCTCCGGGAAATCCACCATCGCAGTCGAACTGGAGCGGCAGCTCATCGCCTCCGGGCAGCCCGCCTACCTGCTCGACGGCGACAATCTGCGGCACGGGCTGAACAAGAATCTCGGCTTCACCGACGAGGACCGCCGCGAGAACATCCGCCGCGTGTCCGAGGTAGCGGCGCTGTTCGCCGACGCGGGCGTGGTCGCCATCGTCTCCCTGATCAGCCCCTTCCGCGCCGAACGCCGTGAAGCGCGGAAACTGCACGACGCCAAGCATCTTCCGTTCCGGGAGATCTTCGTCGACACACCCCTGGAAGAGTGTGAGCTACGGGACCCGAAGGGCCTGTACCGGAAGGCCCGCGCCGGGGAACTGCCCGAATTCACCGGTGTCAGCTCGCCGTACGAGCGGCCGGAATTCGCCGACCTCACCATCACCCCCTCGGACGGGACGCCGGCCGAGATCGCCCATCGAATTCGAGAGACACTAGGGATCGCTGACAGCTGATGACAGACAACGACAAGGCCGAACAGCCACTCACGGAACCGTTCCTGGCGGCCGTCGCGGAGGCCGAGAAGCTCATCGCCGGTGCGGATTTCATCCGCGACCCGCACGACCTGGCCGAAGGATACGACTATCTGCAGGCCGGTATCGCCGCGGTGCTGCAATTGTCCCGGGCGCACGGCACCTCGCACCCGTACCTGGTCACCGCGACCGGGCCCTACACCAAGATGGGCCTGGATAATCCGGACACGCTGTACTACAGCGCCAATATCGAGCCGGGTGCGGAATACCTGCTCACCGGTGTGCGCGGCAGCACGGTCGACCTGAGTTTCCAGGTGCTCAAGGGCGATTACACCGCCTCCGATGTGCCCAACGGCGACGACGCGTTCGACGACCGGCGGCTGGAGATCAATGCGGACGGCAGCTACCAGTTGCGTTTCGGGCCGCCCAAGGAGAACCCGGAGCCGAACTACTTCGTGCTCGCCGAGGGCGCGTCCATGCTGGCCGTGCGCGAGGTGTACGGCGACTGGAACTCCGAGCGCAAGGGCACCATTCGCATCGAGCGGGTGGACACCATCGGCACCGCGCCGGTCGAAGCCGGCGTGGAACAGCTGCGCAAGCGGTACCGGGCGGCCGGGCGCATGCTGCTGACCCGGGTACACACCTGGTTCAACTTCCCGAAGTGGTTCTACCTGAACCTGCCGGTCAATACGCTGACCGAACCGCGGCTCACGCCGGGCGGGCTGAGCACCCAGTACTCCTCGGTCGGGCACTTCGAGCTCGAGGACGACCAAGCGCTCATCATCACCGTGCCGAAATCCGATGCGCCGTACCAGGGATTCCAGCTGGGCAGCCGCTGGTACATCTCCCTCGACTACGTCAACCACCAGACCTCGCTGAATCACCGGCAGGCGCAGGTGGATCCGGACGGGATGATCCGGATGGTCGTGTCGGCGCGGAATCCGGGCGTCGCCAACTGGATCGAGACCACCGGGCGCAAGCTCGGCATCCTCCAGTTCCGCTGGCAGCGGGTCTCGCGGCCGATGACGCCCGAGGACGGGCCGACCATCGAACTGGTGCCGTTCGACAAAGTGGCGGAACGCCTGCCGCACCATGAACTGAATCGAATCGACGAGGCCGGATGGCGTGAGCGGATCGCCGCACGCCAGCGCGCCTTCGCGGAAAGGATGCTGGGATGAGCCGTCTGAAGACCGGTCTGCTGGACGGCAAGGTCGTCGTGGTCAGCGGAATCGGGCCCGGTCTGGGCCGTTCCATCGCGTTGGAGGCGGCGGCAGCCGGAGCCAAGGTCGTGCTGGCGGCGCGCACCGAATCCAAGCTGAAGGAGGTCGCGGACGAGATCGCGGCCGAGGGCGGCGCGGAAACCCTGTGCGTGCCCACCGATATCACCGATGAGGCGACCGTCGAGAACCTCGCCAAGCAGACCCTCGAGACGTTCGGCCGGGTCGACGCGCTGGTGAACAACGCGTTCAAGGTGCCGTCGATGAAGCCGCTGGCGCGCACCGACTTCGAGCAGATCCGCGAGAGCGTGGACCTGACCGTGCTCGGCAATCTGCGCATGACGCAGGCGTTCACGCCCGGGCTGGCCGAGACCAAGGGATCGATCGTCATGGTCAACTCCATGGTGCTGCGGCACAGCGAGCCCCGCTACGGCAGCTACAAGATCGCCAAGGCGGCGCTGCTGGCCATGTCGCAGACCCTGGCGACCGAGCTGGGGGAGAAGGGCATTCGTGTCAACAGCGTGCTGCCCGGCTACATCTGGACCGACCAGCTGAAGTGGTATTTCGCGGAGATCGCCAAGAAGTACGGCATCACCGAGGAGCAGGTCTACCAGCAGACCGCGTCCAAGTCCGACCTGAAGCGGCTGCCGCTGCCCGACGAGATCGCGCAGACCATCGTCTACCTGATGTCGCCGTTCGCGAACGCCGTCACCGGGCAGACCATCGACGTCAACTGCGGCGAATACCACGTCTGAGCAAGGAGTTTCATCACCATGACCGGACGTACCAACGTCGGCACCGTCGAGGACCTGCACGCCTCGGCCACCAAGGTCTGCGGGCTCACCGACTTCGGGTCCGACGACCACCACGAGGCGCTGGGCGTGCTGCTGGATTCCTACCAGCGCGATGCCGGGCTCACCGAGATCGGCTCCAAGATGAGCCGCTACTTCCTGCGCGGCGCGCTCGTCGCCCGCGCGCTGAGCG
This sequence comes from Nocardia sp. NPDC059764, assembly GCF_042732555.1. Lineage (NCBI taxonomy): Bacteria > Bacillati > Actinomycetota > Actinomycetes > Mycobacteriales > Nocardiaceae > Nocardia > Nocardia sp. NPDC059764. Next base: position 15,532 of record NZ_JBHWHH010000034.1, on the reverse strand, counting down.
AAGCCAGCTGGAAGGCGAACCCCGGGTACACCGAAACCAAGGTCACCCGGCCGATTTTCGTCACCGGCCTGCCCCGCACCGGCACCACCGCCCTGCACCGCCTGCTCGCCGCGGACCCGCAGCACCAGGCCCTGGAAATGTGGCTCGCCGACTTCCCGCAGCCGCGGCCGCCCCGTGACACCTGGGCCGAGAACCCCGTCTACCAGGCCGTCGACAAGGGCTTCGCCCAGCACCGGATCGAGAATCCGGAATTCATGGGCGTGCACTACATGACCGCGGCCGAGGTGGAGGAGTGCTGGCAGCTGCTGCGCCAGACGGTGAAATCCATCTCCTACGAATCGCTGGCCTACCTGCCGACGTATTCGGAATGGCTGCGCAAGCAGGACTGGACCGACGCCTACACCCGGCACAAGCAGAACCTGCAGCTCATCGGGCTCGGCGACGAACGGCGCTGGGTTCTCAAGAACCCCAGCCACTTGTTCGCCCTGGACGCGCTGATGAAGGTGTACCCCGACGCGCTGATCATCCAGACGCACCGCGATCCGGTCACCATCGTCGGCTCCTCGTGCAGTCTGTCCGAGCAGGCGACCGCGGGCTGGTCCACCACCTTCGTGGGCGAGAAGATCGGTTCGTCCCAGCTGGAACTGTGGTCGCGCGGCCTGCGTGAATTCAATGCCGCACGCGCCCGCTACAACCCGGATCAGTTCCTGGACATCGAATTCGACGAACTGCGCGCGGACCCGTTCGCCACCGTCGAGAAGATCTACTCGAAGTTCGGGCTGGACTACACCGACTCGGCGCGGTCCTCCATGACCGCCCTCGACGAGGAGAGCAAGTCCGGCGACCGCAAACCGGTCCACAAGTACTCGCTCGCCGACTACGGCCTCACCGAAGACCAGGTCCGAGCCGAATTCGAGCTCTGAGATTCGGCAGAACCGCAGGCCGGACGCGCTGTCGTGTCCAGCCTGCGGTGTCTCGGAGGCCGACGGTGGCCTAGCCGCTGCCGGAGTTGAGGAAGCGTTCCAGCGGACTGCAACCGCTGGGTTGGGCGGGCGCGGCGGGGACGGTTCCCGCGGGTGCGGCCAGCACGTCGACCTCGAACGTCTTGGTGGTCCGGCTGTCGGCGGCGGTGAGGACGTGATGGCCCGCCGTCGATGGAACCCAGTTCAGTTTTGCGACCAAATTGATGGAATCGACATTGTTGACCGGCCTCGACCGCATGCCGCCGATGCACTGACCGTTGTCGGACAAGGTCACCCACGCTGTCGTCGGCGCGGTCGTGGAGACCAGCTCGTAGGAGCCTCCGACGTAATAGGTTTGACCGGTGGGGTAGATAGCGAGCGTGTGGACATCGGCGGACGCGGTGGGCGCGCCGACTGCGACAACGGCCATGATGGCGGCCAGTCCTGTTGTGCCCCAGCCGATTCTGCGGCCGAGGTGGATACGCGTGCTCATTGTTCTCCTGATGCGAGTCCCGAGGTCCGGGTCGCCGAACGCTACCGTTCGAAACGAGTGAAACGTGGCGATTTCGGTATCAGGATCTGCCCCGAATTACCGGGGGTTGCCACCCCGCACTCAGCTCTTGCGGCGCAGGGTGCGGTCGTAATCCTCGAACCGCGACTTGCGATCACCGACGATGCGCGGCCTCGATGACGTCGGCGGCCTCCCGACCGAGGACGTCCCGCACCTGCCACACTGGCGGGAAACGGGCAAGATCATCCGCGCTCCGGCGGCCCGACCCACCGAAAGATCCAGCCCGACAACGGAACTTCGGCCCGCGGGTGGCGGCAGTTACGGACCTTGCTGACGCGTCCTAGGCTCGCTGGGATGCATCTGGAGTTGATCACGATCATTGTCGAGAAGTACGACCCGGCCATCGAGTTCTTCGTCGAGACGCTCGGTTTCGATCTGGTAGAGGACTCGCCATCTCTGACCAACGACGGACGGCCCAAACGGTGGGTTGTTGTTCGTCCCCCGGGCGCGACCACCGGCATCCTTCTCGCACAGGCGGACGGAGACAGGCAACGCGGCGCAGTTGGAGAGCAGGTCGCGGGGCGGGTCGGTTTCTTTCTCCGGATCGAGGATTTCTCTGGGGAGTACAGCCGATTGGTCAATGCCGGCGTGAAGTTCGTAACCGAGCCGCGCACAGAGCCATACGGGCAGGTTGCGGTCTTCCTCGACATCGCGGGAAACCGGTGGGATCTGCTCGGGCCGCCCGAACCGGCTGCGGCTTGACACCAGAGCCCACATGACATTCGGTGGGGGCGCAGCCAGTCATCAAATGGCCTGGGCCCGTTGATCTTCCAGATAGCTCGGTGGTCACCGGTTGCAGGTCCACACACCCTGCCAGGCTCCGGGAACGAGTACGAACGTCGCCATGATGGACTGCCCTTCGATGAGTACCGAGTCCGCACGTCAGCGCTGAAGCAGGACTCCGAACATCTACACCCGACCCGGCTTCCGATGTGGTCATGTGAACGCCATGAAACAGTTCACAGATGCGTTGCTGAGAGATCGCTGTTTGACATAGTGTCGTAGTTCTTCGATCGCGGTACCGATATTGCGAGCGCAGGGCGGCCTCCACTCAGCTCCATTACGCTACGGATTCGACGGTCGGGGACCCCGAAGCATCCATCATGGGCCAACTCCCGCGCTCTGCAACAGAATTCACGCTGCCGCCGACCCCAGTGGCTCAACCCGGCAAGGTCCTCGTCGTCGAGAGCGACCCGGCGATGGCGGAGATCGAGGTACTCGTGCTGGCCAATGCCGGCCATGAGGTGATTTCTGCCCCCAACGCGCAGCGCGCTTTGGCCCTGGCTCGCCGATGGAATCCGGGCTTGGTGCTGCTCGAGCTGAACCTGCCGGTCCTGCCGGGCGCGAACCTGTGCCGACAGCTGCGGAATCGTTCCCCGATTCCGATCATCGTGGCCTCCCTCGATGGCGGTCCCGATGCCATCGGTGACGCCTACGCAGCCGGTGCGTGTGACTACCTGCCTAAACCTCTCAGAAACGGTGAACTGCTCGACCACGTCCGTGTTCATCTCACGACACCGCAGGCGGCCTGAAACTTCTCTCAATTCCGCTGTGTCGCAGGCCGACACGTCACTGCGCAGGGTCCGGTGGGCGCCATCACAATGGAGACTCGGTGCGCCAGGCTGCGCCCGCCTGGTTCGATATCCAGACCCTCGACGAGATGGCCGATGTGGCTGGTAGTCAACGCGATTGCGATCAGCATCGGCGGAGCGGCGAGGACAACGAACGCCGCGCCGTGAGCCCGTTGTTCTGGTCGAACATCAACCTCAACAGCCGGTTCGGGCTCGACATGAACACCCGCGTGGACCGCACCCGGGAACGAGTGGCCGGGTAATGCCCCTGTCGATGGTCACGCCACCAACTCCCTCACCTGGTTCGGTCTATGGGGAAGCGAGGAAGCGGCGGAGGCGATGGTTACATCCCGGTTACCGCGGCGGCGTATGTGAGGTCGGAATTGTCCTGCGGTGACAATGCCCGCGGCGAATTTCGTTGATGCACGACGGTGCCTGGCGGCGGCGTGATTTCTACCGTTGTCGTCATTCCCTGTACCCGTTCCGAGGACCGCTGATGAACCCTATCTCGACTCTGCCGGACCGCCGTGCGGCTGCTGCACCGGACGCGGCCGCTGTCGCCGACGACAGCACTGACCTGAACAATGCAGGATTCCTCGACGCTGTGCGGCGTGCCGCCGCTACCCTGCGCGCCGCGGGAGTCTCGGGCGGCGACATGGTCGCGATCATGTTGCCCAACACTGTCGCTTATGTCGTATCCCTGTTCGCTGCCTGGCGTGTGGGTGCCACGGTCAGCCCTATCGACCCGTCGCTGACCTCCGAAGAAGCCGACTATCAGCTGACCGATACCGGCGCCAAGGCCCTGATCACCGCGCAGCGGCCCTCCTCCGACGCGGCGGTCCACGTCGTCATTCCCGCCGACGACCTCACCGCCGCTGACCCGGATATCGCCGAACCCGCACGGCCCCGCGACGACGCACTGGCGCTGCTGTTCCGCGCCCACGGCACGGGCAAATCCCACAGCGTGACGGTCGACCACGCCAACCTCAACGCCATATGCGCGGTGGCGATCGAGGCATTCGAACTCACCGCAGCCGATCACAGCCTGCTGCATCTGCCGTTGTTCCACGTCAACAGCATCGTTGTCGGCACTGTTTCGCCGCTGCTCGCCGGTGGGCGCGCCACCGTGGCCTCGAGCCCGAAGACATTCTTCGACCGGATCGAGCGCAGCCGTGCCACATGCATCTGCGCTGCCCCGGCCACGTATGCACTGCTGTCGGACCTGCCCGCCCACATCCGGCCGAACACCTCATCTGTGCGGTTCGCCATCTGCGGCGCGGCCCCGGCAGACGCCGAACTGCTGACCGAATTCCAACGCCGCTACGGAATTCCGATCATCGACGGTTATGTCTCCGAAGTTCCGGTGCGGGCACGCCGCTTACCGTCACCCGCACAATGGACACCGCCGGAATACTCCCGCCAGGCCGGCTAGCCGATTCGGACCGCTGCCCCGCAGAACAAGCCCGCGATTCGCGCGGCAATGGCGCAGTACTACCGTTGGGGAGTGACGACTTCTCGTCGCGGCGGTGATGTCGAAGTGAGCCGCTATGTCGCGGAGATCGCCGCCCGCATGAACGAGCGGGTGACGGATATCGCCGCGATCCTGCGGCGCGGTCTCGAGGACGAGATCCCCGAATTGCGGGGTGACCCCCGCACCATCGAACTGCTCGGTGCCAGCGTCGAAGGCAATGTCGACACCATCCTGCACGCGCTGCAGCACGACATACCGGTTGCACGGATCAACGCTCCCACCGCGGCCATCGAATACGCCAGACGCCTTGCCCAGCACGGAGTTCCGGTCAAGGCCCTGGTGCGTGCCTATCGGGTCGGGCATCGGCGGATGACCGAGTTGGTCTTCGCGGAATTGCGGGCCGGCGCTATCGCGCCCGCCGACGGCGTCACTGTCGCGGAGGCGATCACCACCGCGACGTTCGAGTACATCGACTGGATCACCATGCAGGTCGTCGCGGTGTACGAGACCGAGCGCGAGCAGTGGCTGCAGAGCCGCAACAGCGCCCGCGCGCTGCTCGTGCGCGAGGTGCTCTCCGGGAGCAAGCCGATCGACATCGACGCCGCGACCGAATCCATCCGCTACCCGCTGAGTTGGCATCACCTGGCGCTGATCCTCTGGTATCCCGACACCGGCGCGGGTAGCGACGAGCTGACCCGGCTGCAACGCTTCGCCCGTGAGCTGGCCGAGGCGGTCGGCACCGAGGCCGCGCCGCTGTTCGGGGCCGCCGACCGGACGAGCGCATGGGCCTGGCTGCCATATCGGTCCCAGCAGCCCGATGCGGTGGCCAGGGTCCGTGATTTCGCGAGTAAGCGGCTGGACGCACCGCGATTGGCGATCGGCATCATGGGCCAGGGGATATCAGGGTTCCGCCGGTCCCATCGGCAGGCGCTGCGCGCGCGCTCGGTCGCGCTCGCGCGCACCGACGTCGAACCGAGGATCATCGCCGCAAGCGATCCGGGGCTGACGACCGCGGCGCTGCTCGGCGCCGGCGCCGAGGTCGGCGAATGGGTGAGCGAGCTGCTCGGCGAATTGGCTGCCGACAACGACAACGATGCCCGGCTGCGCGAGACGCTGCGGGTTTTCCTGCGCACCGGATGCAGCTACAAGGCGGCTGCCGCAGAGCTCGACCTCCATGCCAATTCGGTGAAATACCGGGTCGGGCGGGCAGTTTCGCGACGCGGGCGGCCGATCACCGACGACCGGTTGGACGTCGAGCTGGCGCTGCTGATCTGCCACTGGTACGGCACCGCGGTACTGCGGCCGAATACGGACTGACCGCGGCGACAAACCCGCGCGCAGACGTCGTTCCCGGAGATCAGCCGCGCTGAGAGTGACTACTTGTCACAGGCCCGCACGGGCCGTTTCATAAGCGGCCACCCAGAGGCTGTCCCCGCGGCGTGCTCAGCTCATGTCGGCGGCCGTGACCAGGCCGCCGCCGACGAAGGTGCGCGTGGGCATCAGGTCTCGCAAGGGCCCGCAGCGGGCCTTGGCGGTGCGTGCGGGCCGCATCTCCGCCGTGTCCACCGACCCGAACGGCCTCGACCACCTGGTGAGCGCGGAGACCCTGGTTCACGACCTGCCCGACGCCACTGTGCTGCCCGCCTTCGGCGACACCCACACCCACCTGATCTTCGCGGCACTCGGCGCGCAGGACGTCCCCGTCCACCGGGCCCGCAACATCCCGGAGTTCCTCGACCTCATCCGGCAGCGCGCGTCCGTCACCCCCGAGGGCGAGTGGATCCGCACCACCACCAACTGGCAGGAACTCAACCTCGCCGAGCGCCGCATGCCCACCGCGGCCGAACTCGACCAGGCCACCGACAGGCACCCGGTCCTGGTCAAGCGCGGCGGCCACAACGACGTCGTCAACACCTACGCACTCCGGCTGGCGGGCATCACCGAGAACACCCCGGTCCCGCCGCGGCTCCTCGACGTCGACACCGCATTGATCGGCGCGCTCGCGGAGGACGGCCGGGCCACCTGGACGGACCTGGCCCGCCGCGCCGGCACCACGGCGCTCACTGCGCGACGCCGCGTCGAGGCCCTGGTGGCCGGCCAGGTGCTGCGCCTGGCCACCGAGATCGATCTCGCGCTGCTCGGCGCGCATACCGAGGCCTTGCTGTGGATCGCCGTCCGGCCCGGCGCATTGCAGCAGACCGCGCAGACCCTGACCGCCCACCCGCACGTCCGGTTCTGCGCCGCCACCACTGGCCCGGCCAATCTCGTCGTCGCTGTCGCCGCCGCGGACCTGGACGCCCTGTACGCCTTCCTCACCGACACCGTCGGCCCGTTGGAGGCGGTCACCGCCATCGACGTAACCCCGCTGCTCGCCACGGTGAAACGCACGGGCCTGATCCGCCATTGAGGACCCGGGCGCGGAGAGCCCGAAGGCCCTGGCATTGCCTCGACGATCTACTGGTCGGCAGCTCAGCGCCGAAATCATACTGCCCGAACCGGATCCGGCCACGATGGTGGCCGCGCTCGGCCGCCGAGGTCTACACCGCTTGGTGTCCAAGGGGATTCGACTGCGCGTATCGGAGCACTTCGTCAGCTCATCCGTCTCCGATCACGATGGCGCTCGAGTCATCGACGTGGGTGTCGGCGGTGGGAATCGTGTACCTGGTCGCGGTGTCGGTGCAGATCACATCGGCGATCTTGACCAGGGCGGGAATGTCGCCGGGCTCGAAATGGTCTGTGCTCGGGGCGATTACCTCGTTCGCGTATTCGGAGTAGGCGAGGTTCATCAGGCGATTGATCACGGCGCCGCCCGGTCGGTTCGGGTCGCCGTAGTACACGAGGATCACCGATCGCCCGTGCTCGGCGGCGAACGCGTGGATGCGGGCTTCGTCCTGGGGCCACGCCTCACCTGACAGATCGCGACGCAGGTATCCGATCACGTAGTTGGTCATGGTCGTGTCCTTGCGTAGTCGCGGTATACGGGCCGGGTGATCGCGAGGCGGCCACGGTCGGTGCAGCGCCAGCGGGCTGGGCCTTGTGGGGTCCCCATCGCCAGCCCGGCGCGTGACAACCGCAGTAGTGCCCGGTGAACAGACGTTTCAGGCACGCCGGTTGCTCGGCAGAGTTCCCGCACGGTCAACATGTGCGACAGATCCAGACTCGACAGAGCGCCAAGGGCTTTCGCCTCAGGTTCGGTGAAAGCCATCCCCTTTACCCCCTACTGATCGGTATGTAGGTGCGTGGCGGTTCAGCCGCCAGTCGCGCTTGAATGTCGGCGACGGAGAGCCGCTTCGGCCGCTGGCTGGGCGCCGCGTCCGGTAGGGCGTGGGCGGAGAGGGAGATCAGCACTAGCGCGATGATGGTGGCGACAACGATGATTTCCATGTCGGGTGTTCTCCATGTCCCTGGAACGGTGGTGGAGTGCACCCGACGCCGGGGTCTGGTGATCATGTCGGCGTCGGGGCACTCTGGAACGTAGGTCTCGCCGACGTCGCGAAGGGGTACGAACGTACCCCCAATGCCGTTACGCTGGCAGTTATCGTCACAGCACGAGGAGGTGGTCCCCGTGAGTGGTTCAGAACATCCGTCCGATATCGGTCAGCGGGTCCGGCTGCACCGGGAACGGGTGGGCATGGCGCGGCCGGTGCTGGCCGCCCAGATCGGCCGGTCCGCCGAGTGGTTGAAAGCCTTGGAGAACGGCAGGATTCAGCGCGCGCCCAGTCTCGAATTGCTGCTGCGCATTGCTCGTGTCCTCGAGCTGGACGACCTGGCTGTGCTGACCGGAGACGAGCACGCCGTGCCGGTGACGGTGTTCGCGGGCGAACGTCACGCCGCCCTCACCGACGTACAGGCCGCGCTGACCGACTACCGCATCATTTCCAGCGATCGGCCGGTCCGCCCCGAGCATCTCGCTGAGCGACTGCGGAAGGCGTGGCGTATCCGCCATTCCAGCCCCGATCATCGTTCGCAGGTGGGTGCACTGCTGCCGGGCCTGATCCGCGACGCGCAGACCGCGGCCCGCACTGCCGAAAACCGCCGCGCAGCCCGCAGGACATTGGCCGGCGTGTACCAGCTGGCGGACTTCTACGTCGCCTATCAGCCCGCACCCGAGCTGGTATGGATGGTCGCCGACCGCGCTGTCAACGAGGGGTATGAAGCCGATGACCCCTACGTCATCGCCTGCAGCGCATGGGCGATGGCGCAAGCGTTGCGCGATTCCGGCCGGTGGGAGCAAGCAATCGCGCTGGCCCGCAACGCCATCGACCAGATCACCCCTTACTTCGACCGCGAAGACACCCCCGACGACTGGCACGGCATCGCCGGAGCCCTGGAATTCGAGATCGCCTACGTCCACGGTCGGCGGGGCCGCTCCGGCGACGCCTGGCGCGGTCTGGAACGCGCCGACGGCATCGCCCGGCAACTCGGCCCGACCTACCGACACGTGCAAACCAGCTTCTCCCAGCCGGTAATGGCCTCGCACGCAACAACTCTCGGAGTCGAATTGCGCCAGCCCGGTGAGGCGATGCGGGCGGCCCGCTCCATCGACGCCGACCACATCGTGTCCGTGCCCCGCCGTGGACGCCACCTCATCGAGGTCGCCCGTGCGTACATGCAGCGCGACGAGGACACCGCAGCGCTCACGATGCTGGTCAAGTCGGAACAGACCGCGCCGGAGACGATCCGCTACAACGGATTTGCCCGCGACATGGTTCGGGACCTGCTGAAGAAGCCACCGCCCGGCATGCGCAACGACGTGCGCGAACTGAGCCAGCGAGTCGGGGTTCAGGGATGATGCGGATGCGCGCGTAGGTCGGCCGGTCCGTCGTAGCCGTGCCGCCCGCGTTGCGGGCCGCGCGCATGAACATCGTCGACGCGATCTGGAGCGAGTGACTCGCTCGGCCGCACCCAGGGTCTCCGACAGGTTCGGTGCCCTGGGCTTGCGGACCGGCGGAACTAGCGGATCTCCAATTGATAGGTGACCTCGACCCAGAAGCCGCCGGGCTCGTATTCGCCACCGAAGGTGAGGACGTAGTCGCCGGGCGCGAGATCGTCGAGGCGAACCCACAGGCCCCACGCCTTGGCCTTGAACCGGCCGGCGTAGCCGAAGGGGCCGCCGGCTGCCGCTGTGATGCGGAATGCCTTGTCGTTGGTCACTACTCGTACCGGCAGTGGGACTCCGTTCAAGGCGGCGTGGCCGGACGCCGCGGGCGCCACCGGCACCTCGCCACGCGCGAACAAGCCGTCCGGGACCTTCTGGAACATGTTGAAAGCCGGGAAGAAGATCGGCCGACCGTGCGGGATCGTGCACCGCCGCTCGACTCGCCCACCGAAAGTGCCTGCCAGGAACCAGATATCCGTCGGCTGATCGATCGCGGCGAACTCGCCGGTCTCGTCCACTACCGGGTTCTTGGCGTTCGGCACCGACATCGCCCACTGCCACCACCGAGCCGCCAGCTCGACGTCATTACTCGCCATCTCTCTACCCCACACAACCATCGACGCGAGGAAGAGCGCGAGCCACGCCGGATCGCCCCTTCCGAAGTGGACCTTTCGGAGGGTATACGAACCGTCCAGTCCGCGTCGCTGCGCACCAACCTGGCGTCCGCAGCTGCCGAATCGACTGTGCGCTGAGGGGTTCCGCACCTGTGATACTTGCTCAGTGTCTGTTGCCATCGACGCTGTGCGTGCCCTTCGGGCTCCGGAATATGTTGGCCCGCATACGCACCTTGGTTTGGAGCCGTGATGGAGTCGGTGCTGGAGGAGATCCGACGGTTTCTTCCGCTCGGCATTACCGCCATTGAAGTGGATGCTGATGGTATTTGCGTTCAGGGGGATCATTGGCGATTGCGCATCAATACGAACTGGCGAGTGACCCAAGGCGCCGAGATCGTCGTTTCACCGAATCTGGCGAGAGAGGGATCGTCATGCCCTGGCCTGGAAGAGCTGGTAGGCGATGAGGTGGTGGACGTCGGTGTCCAAGGCGTTCAATTCGCGCAGGACTTGTACGTGGTAACCCGCGAAGGGCGAATCCTGGAGATCTTCAGCGACTTTCCTTACGGTGAGTGGCTGTTATCGGTCTCGCGTCCGGGTGATGAGCGAAGGCTGCCGATCTTCGATCTCGAAGGTCCGGTGTTCGAGGTTCTTGACTGATGTCGCAGTCGGGTCCCGCAGATCAGTTCTGGCAGACCGGGTAGGCGGCGGCTGGGTTGCAGCAGGATTCGCCAGAAGGCGTGGTCGTTCGCGGGTGGTCCGCTGACACGCCACTGTGGACGATTCGCACTGTGTTTCGAGTGCGAGGAGGAATCGTCGGTGCCAGGGGGTAGAACTTGGTGAGGCACTGCATCTGCGGCTGGTGACGGTCGTAGCGAGCTCGGAGGCAGTGGCGGGGGTGGTCAGGCAGCCGCACTGGCGGATGGCGCAGGGCGGGCACTGGGTTTTGGTTGTCCGCTTGGGCATCCTGGTCGCGGGTTGTGCCTGGGTCGTGGTGTCGCCCGAGCACGCGGACATAACGTTCTGCGCAAGTGAGGAATTGGCGAAGGCCGGGTGCGTCAGGTGCCCGGCCGCTGGGGTGCTCCGGGGCAAATCGGTTGGGGGTCAGGGCTGTTCGCGCCAGGGGGCGAGGAGGAGGGTGCAGGCTCGGTGGACGTCGGAGACGGCTTGGGGGGTGGTGAGGCGGCCGGCGATGGTCCAGGTGAGGATGCCGTAGGTGCATTGTTCGAGGAGGCGGGCGAGGCGGCGGTCCTCGTCGGTCGGGGTGGTGATGCCGGCGGCGGAGAGGATGCGGTCGGGCATGACGTGGTCGGTTTCGAGGGCGGCGGCTGTGGCGGCGGTCGGGGCCGGGTCCGCGGTGGGGCGGAGGGCGTGGCCTTCGGCTCGGACCGCGTTCATGGACACGATCATGGCTCGGGCCAGGTGGGGGTGGCGGAGGAGCTCGTCGACGGCGGTCGCGAGGAATTCGGTGGCGCCCGCGACGGGGTCGCCGGTGACAGGGGTGGGGTGGGGGAGTTCACGGACGGCGCCGTCGAGGACGCCGGCGAACAGGTGGTGTTTGGAGGGGTAATAGCGGTAGAGGGTGCCGAGAGCGACGCCGGCGGATTGGGCCACCTCGGACATCTGGACTCGTTCGAGGCCGTGCTCGGCGCCGAGGCGGGCGGCCGAGCGGAGGATGGCGCGCTGGCGTTCCAGCTGCCGGGCCGTCGAGACGCGGCCGGGGGCGCGGGAGTCCTGGATGCGCGGCATGGAACCACCTTCTGTCCGATAACTAGAATTCACTCTAGTTTTTCTGGGTGGAAGTTTGTAGAACTGGAAGGGACCGAGTTCGATCTCACAGGTGAGGGAGTCGCAATGAGCGGTGTCGACCCGCAGCGTTATGGGCCGTGGGCGGTCATCACCGGGGGATCGGAGGGGGTCGGGCGGTCATTCGCGAGGGAACTCGCGGCGGCGGGGATCGGGCTGCTGCTGGTGGCTCGGCGGGCCGAACCGCTGGAGGCCACGGCCGCGGAATGCCGGGAGCTCGGGGTCGAGGTGCGGACGCTCGCAACCGATCTGACCGACCCGGCGGCGGTAGGCCGGATCGTGGCCGCCATCGAGGACGTCGAGGTCGGGCTGCTGGTGCTCAATGCCGGGGCCAATACCCACAGTGTGCCGTTCGTCGACGGGGATCTGACCGCGTTCCAGCAGGTCATCGATCTGAACATCACCGCGCCGCTCGGGCTGATCCACCACTTCGGGGCGCGGATGAAAACCCGTGGGCAGGGCGGGATCCTGATGGTCGGGTCGCTCGCGGGATATCTGGGGTCGCAGCATCACACCGTGTACGGCGGGGTGAAGGCGTTCGGGCGGATCTTCGCCGAAAGCCTGTGGCTCGAACTCGGCGAATACGGGGTCGACGTGCTGGAACTGGTGCTCGGGGTGACGCGGACACCCGCCATGGAACGGGTCGGCCTCAACTTCGACGTGCCCGGCATGACGGTGTCCGAACCCGATGACGTGGCGCGCGAAGGACTGTCGAACCTCGGACACGGGCCGGTCCACATCATGTCCGGCAACGAGGCCGGCGCCACGCAGCGCAACGACCCGGATCGGGCGACCGCCGTGCTGCGCGCCGATCGCGGAATGCGTCGGCTCATGGGACTGCCCGAGCGGGTGGCGCGATGACCGTGCGGCTCGGACTGTCCACACCCATCGTCGTGCAGTTTCCGGGGATCGCGTCACCGTGGGAGGCCACGGCCGGGGCGGAGGAGCTCACCCGGATCGCCAGGGCCGCCGACGAACTCGGGTTCGACCACCTCACCTGCGCCGACCACGTCGGGGTGCCCGCCGCGGCGGCCGCCGTGCGCGGCGCGACCTACTGGGATCCCCTCGCGACACTGTCCTACCTGGCCGCGCACACCAGCCGGATCCGGCTCGCCACCTCGGTGCTCGTGCTCGGCTACCACCATCCGCTGGCGCTGGCCAAGAGCTACGGGACCCTCGACCGGCTGAGCAACGGCCGTGTCGTGCTCGGCGTCGGAGTCGGTTCTCTCGCCGAGGAATTCGCGCTGCTCGGCGCGGCCTGGGAGGATCGCGGCGCACTCGCCGACGCGGCACTGGCGCGACTGAAACGGGCCTGGGGCCGCCGGGAAGCCGAGGACTTCGTCATCGAACCCCATGCGATCGACCACGCCGTGCCGATCTGGGTCGGCGGACGCACCCGCCGGTCCCTGCGCCGGGCGGTCACTCTCGGCACCGGGTGGGTGCCGTTCGGGCTGAGGGCCGAGCAGATCGCCGACATGCTCGCCACGGTCACCGTTCCCGAGGGCTTCGACATCGTGCTCTCGCCCGGCGCCCCGCTGGATCCGCAAGGCGACGAAGCGGATTCACTGCGCAGGCTCACGGCCTTGCGTGACGCGGGCGCCACCCACCTGACCTGCACCGTGCGCGCCACCGACGCCGGGCACTACTGCGAGCAACTCGCCGCTCTCCGCGAACTCGTCGACCGCCATCTCCTCTAGCAGAAGGACTCCCATGACCGACGAGCGTCTCGCCGCCCTCGAAGCCCGGCTGCTGCGCCTCGAGGACGAGCTCGCCATCACGCGACTGATCGCCTCCTACGGCCCGCTCGTGGACGCCGGGGTCGCCGACGAGGTCGCCGAATTGTGGACCGAGGACGGCGAATACGACGTCGAGGGCTGGCACATGCGCAGTCGCGAAGACGTGCGCGCCATGGTCGACTCGACCGCGCATCAATCACTGATCGCGGCCGGATCAGCCCATTTCCTGGGCCCGGCGGCGGTCACCCTGAACGGCGACACCGCCGAAGCCGTGTGCGAATCCCTGCTGATCCGCCACCGCGACGGCGAGTTCTTCGTCTGGCGCGCCGGGGCCAACCATTTCCGGCTCGCCCGTACCCCGGAAGGGTGGCGGGTCACCAGCCGCGTCACCCGCGTTCTGGACGGTTCCGACACGGCTCGCGGACTGCTCCGCGCGCCCTGGACCGGCGCGAATATCACTTCCGAATAGAAATGAGGGTCCCCTAACGACAGATGCGCTTCGTCCAGCTATGGTTAGCATCACCTAATGCCGAACCTGGGCGTTTCGTTGGAAGGACTGACATGAACGGACGAGCGAGCGGTACCCCGGGCCGCAAGACCCTGCTGCGGGTGTCCGCGCTGGGTGCCGCGCTGGTCGTGGCGGCGGCGTGCGGCAGCACGAAGTCGGACTCCGACGACGTCAAGGCCCTCGACGGCAACCATTACGCCCAGGTCAACATCGCCTCGAACAAGGCCTCCGACAAGGCCCAGTTCACCGACCCCAACTTCATCAACGCCTGGGGCATCGCGGACCGGCCCAAGGGCGCGGGCGGCCACTTCTGGGTCGGCGCGGGCGGCTACTCCTTCCAGTACGTCGGCGACGTCACCAAGTCCCCGGACGCCAAGTACCAGAAGATGTTCCAGGATCAGCTCAAGCTGGTCACCATCCCCGGCGCCGACTCCATCCCGGACGAGGACGGCGACGAGGGCGAGGGCAAGACCACCGGCGTCGTCTTCAACCCGGCCCCCATCACCTCCGACATCTTCCTGGTGAAGGACCAGCCCGTCAGCTACGACGGCAAGGACGAGAAGCTCACCGGCTCCGCGCGATTCATCTTCGCCACCGACTCCGGCAAGATCTCCGGCTGGACCGAGCAGGGCGCGGGCGGCGCCATCGTCCGCCACGACGGCCCCGCCGTCCTCGAATACGACGGCACCGCCCAGGGCATGAACTTCAAGGGCATCGCCCTCGACCCGTCCGGCACCAAACTGCTGGCCGCCGACTTCGGCAAGGACCCGCAGGTCCGCACCTTCGACAAGGACTGGAAGCTGGTGCCCACCACCGGTTTCGCCAACCCCTTCGCCACCGGTGACGCCGTCGACCCGGCCGACGCCACCAAGGGCAAGAAGATCAAGGTCGGCGACCCGGCCCCGTTCAATGTCGCCACCATCGGCGACCGCGTGTTCGTCACCTACGCCATCACCGGCTCGGAGGGCGGCGACCCGACCAAGCTCAAGGTCGGCGAAGAGGACTCCCTCGACAAGGACCAGGAGAAGAAGGAAGGCAACAAGGCCAAGAAGGGCCAGGTCGCCGAATTCGACAAGAGCGGCAAGCTGGTTCGCACCATCGACGCCGACGGCCGTCTCAACGCGCCGTGGGCCGTCGTCGTCGCCCCGCAGGGCTTCGGACCGCTCTCCGGCAAGCTGCTGATCGGCAACTTCGCCGGCGCCGGCCACATCCTCGCCCTCGACGACCAGTCCGGCAAGTTCGTCGACTACCTGCGTGACGCCGACGGCAAGCCCGCCGAGATCGACGGCCTGTGGGGTCTGATGTTCGGCAATGGTGAGAGCCTCGGCGACGCCGACGCGCTGTACTTCACCGCCGGGCCGAACTCCGAGAAGGAAGGCCTCTTCGGCAGCCTGCGGCTGAAGTAAGCCACGAAACC
>NZ_JBHWHH010000033.1:0-53097 GCF_042732555.1 Nocardia sp. NPDC059764 | reverse complement strand
GGAGCGGGCTCGATCCGTGTCCGGGGTCGGATCGGGCATTTCAAACCAAAGGGTCGAAAGCCGAAAACCGAGCCGAGGGCTCGGCGGGTCCGCGTCAGGCGGGCTTGGCGCCGGCCTCGACGAGCTGGTCACCGACGGCGCGCAGCGCCTCCAGATCGGCCACCTCGAAGGGCAGCGCGGTGACGGCCACGATGGGCACACTCGGGTGAGCGCCCGTGAACCGGTGCAGCAGATGCTGTTCCCGCTTGGCGGTGGCGGCCCGATGGGCGTGGATGCGCAGCACCGCGGCCGCGAGCGCCTCCGGCGTCTCCACCTCGGGTTCCGGCGTCGCGCCGTTCTCGGATTCCGGGACCAGGCGATCCGCCGCGACCTGCGCCTGCTCGGCGGACAGCGAGCTCAGGACCGGGTGGGTGCGGTTGAGCACCAGTCCGGCCATCGGCATCTTGTCGGTCGAGAGCCGGTCCACGAAGAAGCTGGCCTCGCGCAGCGCGTCCGGTTCGGCCGCCGCTACCACCAGGAAGTGGGTGCCCGGCCGGGACAGCATCGCGTAGGTGCGGTCGGCCCGATCCTGGAAGCCGCCGAACATGGATTCCAGTGACTGCAAGAAGACACTGGCGTCTTTGAGCAGCTGGCCGCCGACGATGGTCGAGACGCCGCGCAGGGCGAGGCTCATCGCGCCCGCGACGAACTTCCCGACACCGCGGCCCGGGGCCATGATGACCCGGATCATCTTGCCGTTCAGGAAGTTGCCCAGCCGCTTCGGCGCGTCCAGGAAGTCCAGGGCGTTCCGCGAGGGCGGGGTGTCGACCACGATCAGGTCCCACTCCCGCTTGGCGGCGAGCTGCCCGAGCTTCTCCATGGCCATGTACTCCTGCGTGCCACCGAAGGAGGACGCCACGGTCTGGTAGATCGGGTTGGCGAAGATCTGCTCGGCCTTGTCCGGAGTGGTGTGCTCGAGCACCATGTCGTCGAAGGTGCGGCGCATGTTCAGCATCATGGCGAACAGTTCGCCCTTGGCCTCCGGCCCCAGCTCGACCTTCTGCGGCACATTGCCCAGATCGCTGACGCCCAGTGACTGGGCCAGGCGACGGGCCGGGTCGATGGTCAGCACCACGACCTTGCGGCCGACCTCGGCCGCGCGCAGCGCGATGGCTGCGGCCGTGGTGGTCTTGCCGACGCCGCCGGAACCGCAGCACACCACGATCCGCGCCGACGGGTCGGCGATGATCTTCGAGATATCCAGGGGCACAGTGCCTGCCGGAACGACCATGACTAGCGAACCCCCTGCGCGCTCAAGACTTCGGCCAGCTCGTAGAGCCCGCCCAGATCCATGCCGTCGGTGAGCGACGGCAGGTACAGCCGCGAGATGTCGAGCTGGGCCAGCTCGGCGGCGCTCTCGTCCTGGGCGGCCAGGCGTGCGGAGTGCTCGACGGTCTCGGTGATCAGACCCTGGAAGTCGGCCTCGGACAAGGCGACTCCGGCTTCGGCGAGCCCAGCCTTCAGGGCGTCGACGTCGACCTCGCCGAGGGCGGCCCGTTCGCGCACGGTGCGCGGCAGGTAGCCCTCGCTGGCCCGGTTCACGATGACCGTGCCGATGTTCAGGTCGTTGGCGGTGAGTTCGGCGACCGCGTCGGCGGTCTCCTGCACCGGCAGCGCCTCCAGCAGCGTGACCAGGTGGATCATGGTCTGCTCGGAGTGCAGCAGCTTGGACACGCCTTCGGCCTGCGAGGCGATCGGCCCGCCGCCGGCGATGTCGGCCATGGCCTGGGTGACGTCCAGGAAGCCGGCGATCCGGCCGGTCGGGGGCGCGTCGATGACGATCTCGTCGTAGGCGGGCTTGCCGGACTTGTCGGCCCGCACCGCGCATTCCTTGATCTTGCCGGTGAGGATGACATCCCGCAGGCCCGGCGCGATGGTGGTGACGAACTCGATGGCCCCGACCCGGCGCATGGCCCGGCCGGCGAAGCCGAGGTTGTAGAACATGTCGAGGTATTCCAGGAAGGCGTGCTCGACGTCGAGGGCCAGCGCCATCACCTCGCCGCCGCCGTCCGCGGTGGCGATGCGAGTCTCGGTGGGCGGCAAGGGCGGCAGATCGAACAGCTGCGCGATGGACTGTCTGCCCTCGACCTCGACCAACAGCACCCGGCGCCCCCCGGCGGCCAGTGCCAGCGCGAGCGCCGCGGCGACCGTCGACTTCCCGGTGCCCCCCTTCCCGGATACGTAATGCAGGCGGGCCTTGTCCGCCCGCTCCGGCCAACCTGCTTCGACCCCCGGCTCAACCGAAACGGGCACTGCTATCGGTACTCCCACGCTCGCGAGCCTATAACTCGTTCCGTATTCCTGCCCACAGGCGCGACAAACTGTCTGATACACCACTTCTGGTTCGCGGCCCGCCTCGGCATGGACTGCGCTCCGCCGCCCCGCGCTCGGAGCGAAACGGGCGCGAAGCGGAGGAGCGGAGGAGGGAAGGCCGAGGTTACGAGGGCCGCGAACAGCCGTAGCGAAGCGGAGGCAGATGGGGTGCGGCACTGGGAGAACCCCGCCGGGGCTACTCTCAGCGCATGAGTGAAGTGACCGTGTGGGAGTACGCGACGGTGCCCCTGTTGACCCATGCCACCAAGGCCATCCTCGACCAGTGGGGTTCTGACGGCTGGGAACTCGTCACCGTGCTGCCCGGACCGACCGGTGAACAGCACGTCGCCTACCTGAAGCGGGCGAAGAGCTGATGACCTGGGCCGAGAACCTGAAGGAGCTCGGACTCGAACTGCCGGTCGCGCCGAAGCCGGTCGCGGTGTACGTGCCGGGCGTCCGGACCGGCAACTACGTCTACACCTCCGGCCAGCTGCCGTTCGTCAACGGCGAACTGCCGCTGACCGGCAAGCTCGGCGACGAGATCACCATCGAGCAGGGCGCGGAGATGGCCAAGCTGGCCGCGCTCAACGCGCTCGCGGTGGTGCACGACCTGGTCGGCCTCGACAATGTCGTGCGCATCGTCAAGGTGGTCGGCTTCGTGGCCTCGGCGGCGGGTTTCAACAGTCAGCCGCTGGTCATCAACGGCGCGTCCGAGCTGCTGGGCGCGGTCCTCGGCGAGGCCGGGGTACACGCCCGCTCCGCGGTCGGAGTCAACGAGCTGCCGCTCGACACCCCGGTCGAGGTGGAGCTCATCGCCGAGGTGCGATAACCCCGAAATGCTTGGGGCACAATCGAAAGCGTGATGCGTCCAACACTGGACGCATCACGCGCGGTGCATTAGGACGGAAAAGTATGACGCTCACCCACCCCGCGTACGAACAAATGCGGCAAGTGACTCCGTCCGCCGCCGTCGTCCTGGCCGACAACCCCAGCGGAATGACATTGCAGGGCACCAACACCTGGCTGCTCCGCGCCCCCGGCGCCACGGAATATGTTGTGGTGGACCCGGGTCCGAAGGATCGCAAGCACACCGAGGCGCTGGTCCGCGCGACCGGCGGCGAGATCGTGCTGACGCTGATCACCCATGAGCACGCGGATCACACGGGCGGCATCGACCACCTGGTGAAGGCCACCGGAACCCCGGTGCGCGCCAAGGGCTCCGACTTCCTGCGCGGCTCGGGCACGGTCCTGGCCGACGGCGAGGTCATCGAGGCGGCCGGTGTGCGCATCACCGTGCTCGCCACCCCCGGTCACACCGGGGATTCCCTGAGTTTTCTGGTCGACGGCCCGGACGGCGAGCGAGTCCTGCTCACCGGTGACACCGTCCTGGGGAGTGGGACAACGGTCCTCGAATCCTCCGACGGCGCGCTGGCCGCGTACCTGGATTCGCTGAATCGCCTGGTGTCGGTGGCTCCCGGCCGCACCCTGCTCCCGGCGCACGGCCCGGACCATCCGGATGCCGAACCGGTCATCCGCTACTACATCGCGCACCGCGAGGAGCGCCTGAACCAGGTGCGCGCGGCGCTGGAGAAGCTGGGCCACAACGCCAAATCCCTGCAGATCGTCGCCGAGGTCTACGCCGATGTCGACAAGCGGCTCTGGCCCGCCGCGCGCAGTTCGGTGAAAGCCCAGCTGGCCTACCTGCGTTCGCAGGGCTAGACGCACGGTTCGCACGGAAACGCGAAAGGATCGGGCACCGCTACGGAGGTGATGCCCGATCCTTCGACGTATTCGTCTGTCCGTCTCGCGTCAGCGAGCGCGGCGCGCCAGCCGCTCCGAGTCGGAGATCAGCACGCTCTTGCCCTCGAGCCGCAGCCAGCCGCGGTGCGCGAAGTCGGCCAGGGCCTTGTTCACGGTTTCGCGGGAGGCGCCGACCAGCTGGGCGATCTCTTCCTGGGTCAGGTCGTGGGTCACCCGCAGGGCGCCCGCTTCCTGGGTGCCGAAGCGCTGGGCGAGCTGCAGCAGCGCCTTGGCGACACGACCTGGCACGTCGGTGAAGATCAGGTCGGCCAGGTTGTTGTTGGTGCGCCGCAGGCGGCGGGCGAGCACCCGCAGCAGCTGCTCGGCGATCTCCGGACGCTGGTCGATCCATGCCTTGAGCGCGTCCCGGTCCATGGTGACGGCTCTGACCTCGGTGACGGTGGTGGCCGTCGAGGTCCGCGGGCCCGGGTCGAAGATCGAGAGCTCGCCGAACATGTCGGACGGGCCCATGATCGTCAGCAGGTTCTCCCGGCCGTCGGGGGAGCGGCGGCCGATCTTCACCTTGCCCGAGGTGATGATGTACAGCCGGTCGCCGGGCTCACCCTCGTTGAAGATGACATGGCCGCGCGGAAAATCAACGGGCTGTAGTTGTTTGGCGAGAGCGGCCACCGCGGTGGGCTCGACGCCTTGGAAGATGCCTGCTCTGGCGAGGGCCTCGTCCACGAATGTGCTCCTTATGGGAAATGGCTCTGTCCTGGACCGAAACGACTCGGCCGACAGTGCAGTCTACTTTGCATTACCGCCGGGTAGTGATAGACACCACGCGCCGAGCTGATACTCGGATACGCGGAGCCCCAGTACGCGACACACAACGCAACTTGCGACACGCTTCACACGAATCTACGACACGCCGTGAGACCGGCGTCATGAAGATCGTAAAAAGTGGTCCGGGGCTCGAAGCCACCGGACCACCCGACCGCCGACCCGCCCGGGTCAGCTGGCCTGCGCGACGTCCATTCCCTTGGCCGCGGGCCGGGCCCGCCGGGGCCGTGCGGCGGCGGCCGGCAATCCCAGCTTGGTCAGATCGCTGACCTCGGCATTCGTGGCTCGATCGAGGTACTGCTGGACCTCCGGGTCGGGCTCGAGCAACTTGCGCAGTCGATTCTCGACCCGTTCCATCACCAACGCGAACAGCATCAGCGCTATCGGAAACAGCACCACAGCGAGTCCTTGCATAGGCAGCAGTAAACACGCCGAAGGTCTCAGATGGAACACGGGAGGCCCGCTGGCCGGTTGTGACGGAGTGCGCGTTCCGTAAGGTGGACGCGTGCGTGTCACTGAATCCAACGCGGCCCTGAGCGGGGCAGACCCGGATAATTCGGGCCTCGCGACAGCGAAATCGGACGCTGCCACGGTTCCTGCCGAGGCCGCGGTCATTGTCGCGGATGCGCCATCGTTCCCGCGCCCGGCCAAAGCGCGCAAGCGCGACAAAGAGACTCGGACCGGCCTGGTCAGGCGCGCGCGGCGGATGTATCGGGAAATGACACGGGAGTTCCCGGACGCGCACTGTGAGCTTGATTTCACTACGCCGCTCGAATTGGCGGTCGCCACAATTCTTTCCGCGCAGTGCACCGATGTGCGGGTGAACCAGACCACACCGGCATTGTTCGTGAAGTACCGCAGCGCACGCGATTACGCCGAGGCCAATCGCGCCGAGTTGGAGGAGTACATCCGGCCGACCGGCTTCTATCGGAACAAGACCAATTCGCTGATCGGGCTCGGCCAGGAACTGGTCGAGCGATTCGACGGAGAACTGCCCAGTACCCTGGACGAGCTGGTCACCCTGCCCGGGATCGGGCGCAAGACCGCGAATGTCGTTCTCGGCAATGCCTTCGGGATCCCCGGCATCACCGTCGACACCCACTTCGGGCGGCTGGTGCGGCGCTGGGGCTGGACCGCCGAGGAGGATCCGGTCAAGGTCGAGCACGCCGTCGGCGCGCTGATCGAGCGCCGGGACTGGACCATGCTCTCGCACCGGGTGATCTTCCACGGCCGCCGCGTCTGCCATGCCCGCAAACCCGCGTGCGGCGCCTGCCTGCTGGCCCACGACTGCCCGTCCTTCGGGACCGGGCCGACCGATCCGGCCGAGGCCGCCAAACTCGTGAAGGGCCCGGAGGCCGAGCACCTTCTCGAACTGGTCGGCCTGTGAGCGCCGAGGCGACGCGGGGCAACACCTGGTGGCGCTGGGTCCTGGTGGCGGTGATCGTCGCCGTGGCGGCCGTCGTCGCGCTGTGGCCGCAGCTCACCCGCACCGATGACAAGAGCACCGCCACCGGGTCGACCACCGCCCCCGCCGAACCGGCGGTCGCCGAGGCCGATCGGGCCGCGGCCGCGCTGGCGTACTGCCCCTTACCCACCGGCGCGCCCGTCGGCGACACCCCGCTGCGCGGCATCACCCTGGACTGTCTGGCCGACGGCAAGCCCGTGGACCTGGTCGCGGCGCTGGCGGGCAAGCCCGCCCTGATCAACCTGTGGGCCTACTGGTGCGGCCCGTGCGCGGAGGAACTGCCCCTGCTGCAACAGTTCTCGCAGCAGGCGGGGACCGCGCTCACCGTGCTGACCGTGCACAGCGATCCCGGCACCGGCAAGGCGCTGTCGCGGCTGAGCGGGCTGGGTATCCACCTGCCGGGCGTCGTGGATCCGAACTCCAAGGTCCGCGCCGCCGTCGGAGCGCCTGCCGTGCTGCCGATCTCGGTGCTGTTGCGCGCGGACGGCACCGTTGCCACAGTCGTGGTGCGCCCGTTCCGCAGCGTCGAGGACATATCCGATACCGTCGCGGCCGAATTGGGAGTCCGGGCGTGAGCGCGGCCGGTCCGCGGTTTTCGGTGAGGGTGTGGTGATGAGACTCGAGGCGTCCAGCAATGGGATTCCGGCCTGGCTACGCGGGGTGGCCGAGCACGATCCGGCCGACCCCACCGGCGTGAACCCGGTCCTGCGCCGCAGTGCCATGCGGCGCTTCGCCGCCGCCGCGACCCGGCCCCGGGACGCGGCCGTGCTGGTGCTGTTCGGCGGTTCCCCGGAGGCGGATCCCGATACGCCGGGCGGTCTTCCGGCCGACGCCGACGTGCTGCTCACCCAGCGTGCCGCCACCCTGCGCCAGCACAGCGGCCAGGTGGCGTTCCCCGGGGGCGGGGTGGAGCCGCAGGACGACGGCCCGATCAGCACCGCCCTGCGCGAGGCCAACGAGGAGACCGGCCTGGATCCGGCGAGCGTGGAGCCGCTCGCGGTGCTGCCCAAGATCTTCGTGCCGCCGTCGCGGTTCGATGTGACGCCGGTGGTCGCCTATTGGCGCACGCCCGGCGCGGTAGGCGTGGTGAGCGAGACCGAGGCGGCCCGGGTGGCGCGGGTGCCGGTGCCGGAGCTCATCGATCCGGCCAATCGTTTCGTGGTGCGGCATCCGCTGGGTTATATGGGCCCGGCGTTCACCGTGGACGGAATGCTGGTGTGGGGGTTCACCGCCGGCGTGCTCGCCGGACTGCTGGCGGTATCCGGGTGGGAACACGAATGGGACCATCACGATGTACGTGATCTGCAGGCCTCGCTGGCCGCGGTAGGGATGACATTATGAGCGCCTCTGGCTGGCTCGACCTCGGCATCATCATTCTGGCGTTGCTCGCGGCCACCTCCGGGTGGCGGCAGGGCGCGGTCGCCTCGGCGCTCGCCTTCCTGGGCGTCATCCTGGGCGCGGTGGCCGGAATCCTGATCGCGCCGCACATTCTGAAGCACCTCAGCGAGGGCCGGACGCGGGTGCTGGTGGGCGTGCTGCTCATCGTGGCGCTGGTGATCATCGGCGAGGTCGCGGGCATGGTGCTCGGGCGGGCCGCGCGCGGCGGCATGCGGGATCCGTTCACCCGCAGCGTGGACAGTGTGGTGGGCGCGGGCCTGCAGGCGGTGGCGGTGCTGGCCACCGCGTGGCTGCTGGCGCTGCCGCTGACCAACTCCTCGCAGCCGGGCATCGCGGCCGCGGTCACCAACTCCCAGGTGCTGCGCAATGTCGACCATGTCGCGCCGGACTGGCTGCGGCGGGTGCCGACCGACTTCTCCAACCTGCTCAACACCTCCGGGCTGCCGGACGTCATCGGCCCGTTCGGGCACGTCCCGATCACCGCGGTGGAGCCGCCCGACGCCAGTGTGCTGCAGTTGCCCATCGCCCAGCAGCTGCAGGGCAGCGTGCTGCGCATCCGCGGCATCGCGCCCAGTTGCCAACGGCAGCTGGAGGGTTCGGGGTTCGTGGTGGCCCCGGAGCGGGTCATGACCAACGCGCACGTGGTGGCGGGAACCAACAGCGTCAGCGTGGACACCGCGCGCGGCCCGCTGCCGGCGACCGTGGTGCTCTTCGATTCGCAGAAGGACGTCGCGATCCTCGCGGTGCCGGGCCTCAATGCCCAGCCGCTGGCGCTGGCCCCGAAGGACGCCGGCACGGGCGAGAGCTCCATCGTGCTCGGCTACCCCGGCGGCGGGCGCTACACGGCCAGCGCGGCCCGGGTGCGCGAGACGCTGAACCTCAAGGGCCCCAACATCTACCGCGACGCCGACGTCAAGCGTGAGGTGTACACCATCCGCGGTCAGGTCCGGGCCGGTAACTCGGGCGGTCCGCTGGTGGACACCGACGGCCGGATCCTGGGCGTGGTGTTCGGCGCGGCCGTCACCGACGACGACACCGGGTACGTGCTGACCCTCGACGAGGTGAAGCCGGAACTGGATGCGGCGTCGAACCAGTCGACGGCCGTCGGCACCGGCAGCTGCGTGCTGAGCTGATCGAGACCGAAAGCGGCCCCCGGCGACCTGATTCGCCGGGGACCGCTGTCGGTGGTGGGCCGGTCAGGCCAGCAGTTTCGCGATCTCCGCGGTCACCGGTTCCGGATTCTCCTGGTGCGCATAGTGACCCGCGCCGGGAATCTCGACCAGCCGCCGCTCCGGCGACAGCTGCCGTCCCCGGTGGATGGTGCCGGGCAGGATGTAGGGGTCGCGGTCGCCGTACATCGCCAGGGTCGGCACCCGCACGGGCTCGCTCATGGCGGACATGAATCGCCGTCCGTCGGGCCGCCATTGGCTGCGGAAGGCCCAGCGCTGGTATTCCAGCGCGCAGTGCGCGGCGCCGGGGATCCGGATGGCGGTGCGCATGCGGCGGGCGGTGTCGGCGAATTCCTCGGTGGCGGAGAACCGTTCGCTGACCCGGTCGCGCAGCTGGAGTTCGATCTCGATGCCGTCGTCGCGGGTGAGCCGGTGCTCGGGCAGACGCGGCAGCTGGTAGCGCAGGAAGCCGGGCAGCCAGGCCGAGCGTTGCGCGTCGTCGCGCAGCACGGCTCTTTTCAGCGCCGCCGGGTGCGGGGAGCTGATCAGGGCGATGGACCGCACCACCCGGGGGTGCAGGACCGCGGTGGCCCAGCACACCAGCCCGCCCTCGGCGTGCCCGATCAGGGTGGCCTCGGTGTGCCCGAGGGCTCGGACCAGTCCGGCCACGTCACCGGCGAGGGTCCAGCCGTCGTAGCCGCGCGGCGGCTTGTCGGTGTCGCCATAGCCGCGCAGGTCCACCGCGACGGTGCGGTAGCCGCGTGCGGCCAGCCCGGTCAGCTGATGCCGCCACGACCACCAGAAATCGCCGAAACCGTGCAGCAGCAGCACCAGCGGCGTGCTGGTTCCGGGCTGGGCGGGTTCGGGCGCGGCCTCGACGACGTGGAAGCGAATGCCGTTGGCGCGCACGTCGCGATGGGTCCACGGCCCGTCATAGCGGACTGCGGACGGATCCGGCTGCGATTTCGACGACACGCCGAAGGAGCGTAATCGAAGGTCTAGGTCCGGGGCTCGCCGACTGCCGTGGCGTCCACCGCGTGCTCGTCGGAGTGGCTGAAGCTGCTCGACAGCAGCGTCTGGGTCTCCTTCAGCGAGCCGATGGTCTTCTCCGGCGCGCGCAGTTTGCGCACCTTGAGGTAGCCGAGCAGCGCGAAGGCCGCGACCGCCGCGATCATCAGCAGGAACACCACCAGGAACGCGGCCCAGCGGTACAGCCACACGTCGAGCAGTTCGGCGAGGAAGAAGAAAAAGAAGAAGGAGCTGAACAGCAGGATGGTCAGCGCCAGGATGAAGAAGACGCTGCCCTGCAGGCCCTTCTTGATCTCGCCGGTGACCTCGGTCTTGGCGAGCTCCACCTCGGCGCGCACCAGGGTCGACATCTGCTCGGTGGCGTCGCGGACCAGACTGCCGATGGTGGCCGACTGATGGGCGTCGATATCGGACAACGGAATCGAGGTGACGGTGCGGGTGCGGTTCCCGTCGTAGCCGTTACCGCCCTGTGTGAAGCTCAATTGCTCGACCCTTCTCCATGTCCCGGTAGTACGTTCCGGTGTCACTCTTGACTTTGCAGTGCGCGCTCGTCACGTCGTGCCTGGTGAGCACGGCCACGACGCAACAGTAGCGCCGAACCAGCCAGGGAAGCCGCCAAAGACGTGAGCAACACAGCCGCTTTCGCGAGTTCTGCCGCCGACCCGTCGCCGACGTCTTCCAAGGCCAGTTCTGCCACCAAGAGGCTAACGGTGAAGCCGATCGCGCCCAGTACCGACAGGGCGAACATGTCCCGATACCCGAGATCCCCCGGTCGTTCGGCGATCCTCAACCGCACGGCGAGCCAACTGAATCCGAAGATACCGACTGTCTTGCCGACCAGCAGACCCAGGATGATGGCCAGCGCCATCCGGTTGGTGAACAGCTGCGACAGCACGGCCGAATCCAGCGGGACGCCGGAGGCGAACAGCGCGAACAGCGGCACGCACAGCGCCGCGGAGATGGGCTGGAAGAAGTGCTCGAGCCGGGCGGCGGGCACGCAGTGCTCGTCCTCGCCGGGATCCGGGCGCACCCGGGTGAGCAGGCCGCACGCGACGCCCGCCAGGGTGGCGTGAATGCCGGCCTCGTGCAGGGCGTACCAGGAGAGCAGGCCCAGCGGCACATAGAGGAACGGGGTGCCGATCCGGAACCGCTGGCCCAGCGCCCAGCCCGCGAAGCACAGGACGGCGATCAGCAGCCACAGCATCTTCAGGGTGGTGGTGAACAGCACCGCGATCAGGATGATGGCGATCAGGTCGTCCACCACGGCGAGGCTGAGCAGGAACACCCGGGCGCCGGCCGGGATCCGCGACCCGGTCATGGCCAGCACGGCCAGCGCGAAGGCGATGTCGGTGGCGACCGGGATGGCCCAGCCGCGATCCATGCCCTCCACGCCGTGCCCGACCACCATGGCGATGATCGCGGGCAGGATCACGCCGCCGACGGCGGCCACGATGGGCAGGGTGGCGCGTTTGCGATCGGCCAGCTCGCCGACCACCAGCTCGCGTTTGAGCTCCAGACCGGCGACGAAGAAGAAGATGGCGAGCAGGCCGTCCTTGGTCCAGTCGGCCAGCGTGAGGTCCAGGTGGAGAGCCGGAATCGCGAGCTTGGTGTCGACCATGGTGGTGTAGCTCGCGCCCCACGGCGAGTTGACCCAGATGAGCGCGCTCGCGGCGGCGATGAGAAGGAGTGCGCCACCGAAGGTTTCGGTTCTCAGATAGCGCGTGAGCTCCGATCGGACCTGAGCGATCACCGGGTGCACCTTTCAGCCGTGCGTTCGACAGAACAGCGGCGTGCACACCACTGACGGGATCAACGGCACAACCGCATGCCGACCAGACTTCCCGGCACACCTTTTGCGCAATTCTAACGGTTTGCCCGGAACTTCTTGACCATCCCACAGCGGCGAGGCCCCCCCATCAGCGATCGGAGGGCCTCGCGCGGGGTGCTTCCGGTTACGCCTTGCCGGCCCGGATGGCCTCGAAGACGTTGGGGTCCACCAGGGTTGAGGTGTCGCCCAGCTCGCGGCCCTCGGCCACGTCGCGCAGCAGGCGGCGCATGATCTTGCCCGAGCGGGTCTTGGGCAGCTCCGGCACCACGTGGATCTCCCGCGGGCGCGCGATGGGGGAGATCTCGCGGGAGACCTCGGCCTTGAGCTCGGTGATCAGATCCGCGCCGGTGTCCTTGGCCTCGGCGGTCAGGATCACGAACGCCACGATGCCCTGGCCGGTGGTGTCGTCGGACGCGCCGACCACCGCCGCCTCGGCCACGCCCGAGTGCCCGACCAGCGCGGACTCCACCTCGGCGGTCGAGATGCGGTGGCCCGACACGTTCATCACGTCGTCGACGCGGCCGAGCACCCACAGGTCCCCGTCCGTGTCGAGCTTCGCGCCGTCGCCGGCGAAGTACCAGCCCTTCTCGGCGTAGCGGGACCAGTAGGTGTCCACGTAGCGCTCGTTGTCGCCCCAGATGCCGCGCAGCATGGACGGCCACGGCTCGTCGAGCACCAGGTACCCGTTGGCCTCGGTCTCGCCCAGCTGGACCGGATTGCCCTCCTCGTCAACGACTTTCGCGGAGATGCCGGGCAGCGGGGTCATGGCCGCGCCCGGCTTGGCCGCGGTGACGCCGGGCAGCGGGGAGATCATGATGGCGCCGGTCTCGGTCTGCCACCAGGTGTCCACGATGGGAGTCTTGTTGCCGCCCACCACATCCCGGTACCAGCGCCAGGCCTCGGGGTTGATCGGCTCGCCGACCGAGCCCAGCAGCCGCAGGCTCGACAGGTCGTGGGCGTCGGGGATCTCGCGACCCCACTTCATGAAGGTGCGGACCAGGGTCGGCGCCGTGTAATAGATGCTGACGCCGTACTTCTCGATGAGCTGCCAGTGCCGGTGCTCGTCCGGGAAGTTCGGGGTGCCCTCGTAGACGATCTCGGTGGCGCGGTTGGCCAGCGGGCCGTACACGATGTAGCTGTGCCCGGTCACCCAGCCGATGTCGGCGGTGCACCAGTACACGTCCTGGCCCGGCTTGTGGTCGAACACCTGGTGGTGGGTGTACGCCGCCTGGGTCAGGTAGCCGCCGGAGGTGTGCAGGATGCCCTTCGGCTTCCCGGTGGTGCCGGAGGTGTAGAGGATGAACAGCGGGTGCTCGGCGTCGAAGGCCTGCGCCTCGTGCTCGGGGGAGGACAGCGCGACCGTCTCGTCCCACCACAGGTCGCGGCCCTCGGTCATCTCGGTGTCGAGGCCGGTGCGGCGCACCACGAGCACGTGCTCGACGGTCGACTCGCCCTCGGCGAGCGCCTCGTCCACGGCCGCCTTGAGCGGGGCCGCGGCGCCGCGCCGCCACTGGCCGTCGGTGGTGATGACCAGCTTGGCCGCGGCGTCGTCGACGCGCTGGCGCAGGGCGCTGGGCGAGAAGCCCGCGAACACCACCGAATGGGTCAGGCCCAGGCGGGCGCACGCCAGCATCGACACGATGGCCTCGGGGACCATCGGCATGTAGATGGCGACCCGGTCGCCGGCGACCAGGCCCAGGCCGGTCAGGTAGTTGGCGGCCTTCGACACCTCGGCCAGCAGGTCGGCGTAGGTGAGGTCGCGCGAATCGCCCGGCTCGCCCTCCCAGCGGATGGCGACCTGATCGCCGTGCCCGTCGAGCACGTGCCGGTCCACACAGTTGTAGGCGACGTTCAGCTTGCCGTCGGCGAACCACTTGGCGAAGGGGGCGTCGGTCCAGTCCAGCACCTGGGTGAACGGCTGATGCCAGTGCAGGCGCCGCGCCTGCTCGGCCCAGAAGCCCTCCCGGCCGGACTGGGATCGAGCATAAAGAGAGGCGTCGCCATTGGCGGCGGCCGCGAACTCAGCGCTGGGCGGATAGGCATCCAGGTGGTCTGCGGATGTCTCGGTCATCTCGTCTCTTCTTCTCTCGCGTGCAAGCCGCGTGGGTGACGACGGCCACGTCCGACCCTAACCGACTGTGACCTGGGCCGGGCTGCGCTGTCTCGATCGGTGGGGCGGCCCCCGGGACACACGGTGGGGCGATCCCCTGACAAGGGCGGTGCCGGTCACTACTGTCCCTGTCACCGACAGCGGCTCGAGGCGGGAGAACGCGTTGAGAATCAGAGGGATCGCCGTGCTGGCCGCCGTACTCGCGCTGATCGCGGGCGCGAGCCTGACCGGATGCGCCGTCACCCCGGCCTACGGCGACATGATCGCCGTCAACGGCAGCGAACCGCAGAATCCGCTGATCCCGTCCAATACCAACGAGAACGGCGGCGGGCGCATCGTCGACCGGCTGTTCGCGGGACTGCGCTACATCGACCAGCGCGGCGCGCTGCACGACGAGGTGGCCGAATCCATCGACACCGCCGACCAGCAGCACTACCGGATCACCCTGAAGCCCGGGTGGACCTTCAGTGACGGGACACCGGTCACCGCACACTCTTTCGTGGACGCCTGGAACTACGGGGCGCTGGTCACCAACGCACAACTGCAGAGCTACACCTACGGGCCGATAGCGGGATTCGCGGACGTGCAGGCGGATCCGCCACGCGCGCAGACCATGTCGGGGCTGAAAGTGGTCGACGACCTGCACTTCACCGTCGACCTGGTCGCGCCCACCATCGACTTCCGGACCCGGCTGGCCTACGCGCCGTTCTATCCGCTGCCCACCGCCGCCTTCAAGGACATGAAGGCCTTCGGGGAGCACCCGATCGGCAACGGCCCCTACCGATTCGCCGACGGCAATGCCTGGCAGCACGATGTCCAGCTCACCGTGGTGCCCAACGAGAGCTACCGGGGCGGGCGGCCGTCGCGCAACAAGGGCCTCACCTTCGTGTTCTACTCCAACTTCGACGCCGCCTACTCGGATCTGCTGGCCGACAACCTCGACGTGCTCGACACCATCCCCGACAGCGCCATCGCCGTCTACGAACACGATCTCGGCGACCGCGCGATCGAGGCCCCGACCGCGCAGAACCAGTGGCTCGGATTCCAGCCCAACATGGCGCATTTCGGCGGCGAGGAGGGACGGCTGCGACAACAGGCGCTCTCGATGGCCATCGACCGCGCGCAGATCGGGCGGAAGATCTTCCACGGCACCCGCATTCCCGCCCGCGACTTCACGTCCGCGGTGCTGCCCGGCTACAACCCGGACCTGCCCGGCTCGAACGTCCTCGACTACAACCCGGCCGAGGCGGCCCGGCTGTGGAGCCAGGCCGACGCCATCGCGCCCTGGAGCGGGCGCTTCGAGATCGCCTACAACGCCGACGGCGGCCACCAGGCCTGGATCGACGCCCTGGCCAACAGCATTCGCAACACGCTGCACATCGACGCGGTCGGCGCGCCCTACCCGACCTTCAAGCAACTGCGCGACCAGATCGTGCACCGCACCATCGGCAAGGCCTTCCGTTACGGCTGGCAGGGCGACTACCCGACCATGCTGCAATTCCTCGAACCCGGCTTCGTGACCGGCTCGGAGACCAACGACGTCGACTACAGCAACCCGGAATTCGACCGGCTGCTCACCGCCGCCGAAGCCGCGCCCACCGAACAGGAATCGTGGAAGCTGGTGGGGCAGGCCCAATCCGTGCTGCTGCACGACCTGCCCACCATCCCGGTCTTCGATTACATCAACTCCGCCGGCTACTCCAAACGCGTCCGCAATGTGGTCATGACCTGGAACGGCCTGGCCGACTTCGAGAACATCGAGCTGAGGTGACCTGATGGCCTGGTACATAGCGCGGCGGCTGCTGCAGATGATCCCGGTGTTCTTCGGCGCGACGCTGCTCATCTACTTCCTGATCTGGAAGGTCACCGGCGGGTCGGTCACGGCGCTGGCCGGGCAGCGCACGCTGACACCGGCACTGGAAGCACAGCTGAAAGCGCAATACGGTCTGGACAAACCGTTCTGGTGGCAATACCTGCACTACCTGAAGGGCATCGTCACCCTCGACTTCGGCACCTCGTACTCGGGACGGCCGGTGCGTGAAGTGCTCGCCCGAGCCTTCCCGATCACCTTCCGGCTGGCGCTGCTCGCGGTGTTCTTCGAGGCCGTGTTCGGCATCGCGTTCGGCGTGATCGCCGGACTGCGCAAGGGCGGCTGGTTCGACTCCACCATGCTGGTGCTCAGCCTGCTCGTGATCGCCATGCCCATCTTCGTGATCGGATTCCTGGCCCAGTTCCTGTTCGGCGTCACCTGGCATCTCGCGCCCGTCACCGTCGGCTCCGACGTGAGCATCCCGCGGCTCGTCCTGCCCGCGCTGGTCCTCGCCTCGCTGTCCTTCGCCTACGTGCTGCGGCTGACCCGGAACTCGGTGGCGGAGAACAAGGACGCCGACTTCGTGCGCACCGCCACCGCCAAGGGCCTGCCGCGGCGGCGGGTGGTCGTGGTGCACATCCTGCGCAACTCGCTGATCCCGGTGGTCACCTTCGTCGGCGCCGACCTGGGCGCGCTCATGGGAGGGGCCATCGTCACCGAGGGCATCTTCAATATCCCCGGCGTCGGCGGCACCCTCTACCAGGCCGTGGTGCGCGGCGAGGCGCCGACCGTGGTGTCCTTCGTGACCGCGCTCATCGTCATCTTCCTGCTCTCCAATCTGATCGTGGACCTGCTCTACGCCGTGCTCGACCCGCGGATCCGCTATGCCTGACGGGAGCGCCGACATGCCCGAAACCGCACCGCCCCGTGATCCGCGACCCGGCCAGGAACGCTGGGTGGCGCCGCCCGACGCCGTCGAAGTGGTCGCCACCGACCGGGTCGACGTGCACGGCGCGCCCGCCGGATTCTGGGGCTCGGCCTGGCGGCAGTTGCGCCGCAAGCCGCTGTTCCTGGTCTCGATGGCCATCATCGTGCTGGTGCTGCTGGTCGCCGTCTTCCCGGGGCTGTTCACCGGACAGGATCCGCGGCACTGCGTGGTGGATTTCAGTCTCGCGCCGCCGAATCGGGACCACTGGTTCGGCTACGACCTGCAAGGCTGCGACATCTACGCCCGCACCATCTACGGCGCGCGGGCCTCCGTGCTCACCGGCGTCGGGGCCACCCTGCTGTTCCTGCTCGTCGGCGGCAGCCTCGGCGCGCTCGCGGGATTCTATGGGGGACCGCTGGATTCGATCATCTCCCGGATCGCCGAGATCGTGTACGCCATCCCGCTCATGCTGGCCGCCATCGTTCTCATGCAGCTGGCCGGGCACCGCACCATCTGGGTCGTGATCGCCATCCTCGCGGCGTTCACCTGGCCGCAGGTCGCGCGCATCGCCCGCGGCTCCGTGCTCGCCGCCAAGGGCAGCGACTACGTGCTCGCGGCCGAGGCACTCGGGGTGTCGCGATTCCGGATCCTGGTGCGGCACATCATCCCCAACGCGCTCGGACCGGTCATCGTGGTGACCACCATCTGGCTGGGCGTTTTCATCGTCACCGAGGCCACCCTGTCGTTCCTCGGCGTCGGACTGCCGCCCACCGAAGTGTCCTGGGGCGCGGACATCGCGGCCGGACAGCGGCAACTGCGTGCCGGATCGCTCATCCTGTTCTACCCGGCCACCGCGCTGGCCTTGACCGTGCTCGGCTTCATCATGCTCGGCGACGCCCTGCGCGACGCACTCGACCCCAAGGAGCGACGATGACCGAGCCCCTGCTCGACATCCGAGACCTGCGAGTGTGTTTCGGATCCGGCGAGAACCGGGTCGAGGCGGTGCGCGGGGCGAACCTCACCGTGTACCCCGGCCAGACCGTGGCCATCGTGGGGGAGTCCGGGTCCGGGAAATCCACCACCGCGCACGCGGTCATCGGACTGCTGCCCGGCGGCGGGCGCGTCGAATCCGGCAGCATCCTGTTCCAGGGGCGGGATCTCGCGGGAGCATCCGAATCGGAGCTGGTCGCGGTGCGTGGCAACGGGATCGGATTCGTGCCGCAGGACCCCATGTCCAACCTCGACCCGGTATGGAAGGTCGGATTCCAGATCTCGGAAACCCTGGCCGCCAACGGCATCGCGCGCGGACGGGCCGCCTGGCAGCGAGCGGTGGAACTGCTCGCCCAGGCGGGGATCAAGGAACCCGAACGGCGGGCCGGCCAGTACCCGCACGAATACTCCGGCGGGATGCGGCAGCGCGCGCTCATCGCCATCGGGCTCTCGGCGCGGCCCACGCTGCTCATCGCCGACGAACCGACCTCCGCGCTCGACGTCACCGTGCAACGCCAAATCCTCGACCACATCGACGAACTGACCCGCGAACTCGGCACCGCGCTGCTGCTCATCACCCACGACCTCGGGCTCGCCGCCGAACGCGCCGAACACCTGGTGGTCATGTACCGCGGGCGGGTGGTGGAATCCGGACCGGCCGCGGAGATCCTGCGCGATCCGCGCCACGAATACACGCGACGACTGGTGGCCGCGGCGCCCTCGCTGGCCGCGCGGCGCAGCGCCACCACCACCGAGCGCGCCGCCTACCGGGACCTCGCCGTCGACGTGGCCGACGCCGAAGCGGCCGACGTGCCCGACGACATCGTGGTCGCCGAGGGGCTCACCAAGCGGTACCGGGTGCGCGGATCGGTGCCGTGGAAGAACACGGAATTCACTGCGGCCCAGGATGTCTCGTTCCGGCTGCGGCGGGGTACCACCACCGCGCTGGTGGGGGAATCGGGCTCCGGCAAGACGACGGTGGCGTCCCTGGTACTCGGATTGGACACGCCCACAGCGGGTTCGGTGCACTTCGACGGCAAGGACGTCGCCGAACTCGCCCGCCGGACGCCGCTCGCATTCCGGCGTCGGATCCAGCCGATCTTCCAGAACCCTTACGGGTCACTGGATCCCACCTACTCGATCCATCGAGCCATCGCCGAACCGCTGCGCACCCACCGCATCGGCACCCGGGAGTCACGCGACGCCCGCGTCCGGGAACTCCTGGACCTGGTGGCCCTGCCGTCCGCCGTCGCCGCCCGTTACCCGCGCGAATTGTCCGGCGGCCAAAGGCAACGCGTCGCCATCGCCCGCGCGCTCGCGCTGGAACCCGAGCTCATCGTGTGCGACGAGGCCGTGTCCGCGCTCGACGTCCTGGTGCAGGACCAGATCCTCGAGCTGCTCAACACCCTGCAGGCCGAATTCGGGCTCTCCTACCTGTTCATCACCCACGACCTCGCGGTGGTGCGGCAGATCGCCGATTCGGTCCTGGTCATGCAGGACGGGAAGGTGGCCGAATCGGCGCCCACCACCGACCTGTTCGCGAACCCGCGGTCGCCGTATACCCAGCGACTGCTCGAAGCCATCCCAGGCCGTGATCTGCACGTGAGCTGACGGGCCCGGGGCACGAGGTGGTGGCCGGGGCGTTGGTGACCAGCCAGTAGCCTCGTATCTCGTGACCGACCCGCTGCAGCCCCTCGTCGACCTGCCCGGCGTGCGCGACGCCGCCGACAAGGCCCGTGACGCCCTCGCCGAGGTGCACCGCCACCGGGCGAACCGGCGCGGCTGGCCCACCACAGCCGCCGAGGCCGCCGTCCGCGCGGCCCGCTCCTCGGCCGCCATCGAGGGCGGCACCATCGACCTGCCCGCCGACGGCAAGGTCGAGGACCCGATCCTCGCCGGCTCGCTGCGGGTCGGGCAGGCCCTGGACGCGGAGGCCCTCACCAACCTGGTCGGCGTCTGGCAGCGCGCGCCCCTCCAGGCCCTGGCCCGCCTGCACCTGCTCGCCGCGGCCGACATGGTCGAGGACCAGCAGCAGCTGGGCCGCCCGCGCAATGTGCCCGGAGTCGCCGAGCGCCTGGACCTGCTCGCCCAGACCGTCACCACGACCAAAGCGCCCGCGCCGGTCATCGCGGCCGTCGTCCACGGGGAGCTGCTCTCGCTGCGCCCCTTCGGCACCGCCGACGGGATCGTCGCCCGGGCCGCCTCCCGGCTCGTGGCGGTGTCCAGCGGTCTTGACCCCCACAGCCTCGGCGTCCCCGAGGTTTTCTGGCTCCGCCGCCGTCAGGCGTACCTGGACGCGGCGGCCTCCTTCGGCATGGGCACCGCCGACGGGGTCGGCGGCTGGGTGATCTTCACCTGCGGTGCGCTCGAGGACGGCGCGCGCGAAGCCCGCTCGATCGCGGACGCCGCCTCGGGGTAAACGCCCCTGACATCAAAAATGCGTGTGCACCACCATGATTCGAGGTATCACACGCATTAAGAGCGGGCGGCGTTGTCGCGATTGCGACCTCACCGCCCGCTAGCACGGACTACCCGGTTACCAAGCGTGCTTTTCGGGTTGTGTTCTCTTCGGCCTCGGCGAGCTCTCCGGGATCCGGTGGTTCATCCCCGCATTGGATGCGAGGCCCTCGCCCTCGAAATCCTGGATA
The DNA here is from genome assembly GCF_042732555.1 of Nocardia sp. NPDC059764. Classification (NCBI taxonomy): domain Bacteria; kingdom Bacillati; phylum Actinomycetota; class Actinomycetes; order Mycobacteriales; family Nocardiaceae; genus Nocardia; species Nocardia sp. NPDC059764. The sequence goes on along the minus strand of NZ_JBHWHH010000033.1, from coordinate 32,787 downwards.
ACGCAGGCCCACAACTATCCGTGCCCTTGTCGCGGCGTGCTCCGCGTGGGTGCCTGGTGTCCGTGCTGGGAAGGGTGGGATGGGAGGTCGAATCTTCTCTTCCGATCCGATCTTGGCCTTCCGTCCTTCCGTGCCTCCATTGTTACCCCGTGACCGCCGTCACATCAAGACCTGCGGAAACTTTCCAATCCCGGCGTGTCCGCCTCGTTTCACGCCCGGCATTTCGGACGAATGACCGGGTCAGCGGCGACGGCGCAGCAGCCGGTAACTCAGTGCTCCGGCCGCCACCGCACTCAAGCCGACCGCGACCGTCGCGGCCACCGTGGTGGTCGTCGGCGCCGGGATCCGGGCCCACAGCGACACCGGGTTCGAGAAGGCCAGCACGGGCCAGCCGCGGGCGGCGGCCTCGCGCCGCAGACCCCGGTCCGGGTTCACCACGGTCGGATGACCGACCACCTCCAGCATCGGCAGATCGGTCACCGAGTCGGAGTAGGCGTAGCAGCGGTCCAGGTTGTAATCGTATCGCGCGGCAAGCTTTTCGATCGCCTCGACCTTGCCGGGGCCATAGCAGTAGGACTCCACTTCGCCCGCGTACCGGCCGTTCTCGATCACCATGCGGGTGGCGGCGAAATGGTCCGCGCCCAGGGCGGCCGCGATCGGGGCCACCACCTCCTCGCCGGAGGCGGAGACGATCACCACGTCGTGTCCCCGAATCCGATGGTCCGCAATGAGATCCGCGGCCTCGGCGTAGATCAGCGGGTCCACGATGTCGTGCAGGGTCTCGGCGACGATCGAGCGCACCTGGTCGACGTCCCAGCCCGCGCACATCTTGGTGAGGTGCTCGCGCATGCGCTCCATCTGGTCGTGATCGGCGCCGGACAGCAGGAACAGGAAGTGCGCGTAGCTGCTCTCCAGCACCGCGCGCCGACTGAGCAGACCCTGGTCCAGGAACGGCTTGCTGAAGACGAAAGCGCTCGACCGGGCGATCACCGTCTTGTCGAGATCGAAGAAGGCGGCGACTCGTCCGCGTTCGGCTGTCACGGGTCCAGGATATGGTTCCGCGTCGCGCGGCGGGCCTCATGGGTCGTCCCGCGTGGGTCCTCGATGCGCCGGGGTCCTTCATGCGACGCGGTCAGCGGCCATGGTCGACGTCACGTTTGAACTGGGGTTCGTCGGGGTTAGCCAGCGGGAAGCCGGGCGGTCAGGACGGGAAAAAGACTCGCCGGGCGGACTTGCAATACGGCCGGGGCTTGGGTGTAGTATCGCAGTTACCTGGACATGGTCCAGGCGCGTTCAGCCCGACCCCCCGGGGCTGAACCCGACGGCCCCAGCCTCCTCCCCCCCCGGCTGGGGCCGTCCTCTATTTTCAGGCGGTTTCGGATCCGCCCACGCTTCCCGAATTGTGCACAGGCCGCGTGTTATCCACACTCGCCGTCGGGCCGCTGTCGTCGCTTCGCCAATTGAGCGACGCTGACCTGCATGAACTCCGATGCCGCCACCCCACCCGCGCTCGCACTGGTCGCCGATCCCCGTCTGCGCGAGGAGATCCGCCGCATCGCCGCGGCGGCCGACCGCCCGCTCGACGAACGCGTGCCGCCTCCGGGTCGACACCCCTGGACAGCCGCGTCCGTCATCGTCCTCGACACCGCCGCCGCGCATAGCTGCGTATCCGCCGGGCACCCCCGCCGCTCGGGGATCCTCCTGGTGACCGACGGCGAGCCGAGTTTGCTCGACTGGCAAGCCGCCACCGCGGCGGGCGCCGAACAAGTCCTTCCGCTGCCCGCCGCGGCCGACGCCTTGATCGCCGCTTTCGCCGCCCACGACGGCCGCCGTCCCGGCGACGGCGCGGTCCTCGCGGTCGCGGGTGCGGGCGCCGGCGCGGGCGCCTCGGTGCTTGCCGCCGCCGTAGCCCTCACCGCCGCAGGGCGTTTCCGCGACCGCACTCTGCTCGTCGACTGCGCGCCCTACGGCGGCGGCCTCGATCTGCTGCTCGGTCTGGAGAAGCACGCGGGCCTGCGGTGGCCCGACCTGACCATCGAACACGGCCGGGTCGCCGCATCGGCGCTGCACGAGGCGCTGCCCGTCACCTCGGGGCTGGCCGTCCTCTCCTGTGGAAGAGACGCTCCCGCAGGGGAACTCGATGCGGAGGGCTGTGAAATCGATCGAGGAGTGATGACCGGTTGCTCCGGAATCTCCGGAGTGCCAACCGAACTCGGCTCCGGATCGGAGACGTCGAGCGGCGGGTGGGTGGATGGCCGTGGGGCGAATACGCCGCTGGCGCCGGCGGCGGTGCGTGCCGTCCTGGAGGGTGGTCGCGCGGCCGGTGATCTGGTGGTCGCTGACCTGTCCAGTGACCATGGTCCGCACACGGACCAAGTTCTCGATCTGGCGGATCTGGTGGTGCTGGTGACGCAGGCGCGGCTGCGTTCGATCGCCGCGGCGGAATCCGCGGCGGCCTACCTGAAGGCTCGAAACCCGCATGTGCGCTTGATCATCCGCGGACCGGCCCCGGGCGGCCTCGCGCCCACGGATATCGCGGAGACCCTCGCGCTGCCGCTGCTGTCGGCCGTTCCCTCCCAGCCGGGGCTGACCGAGCGCCTGGAGCGGGGTGGCCTCACCGTGCGTCGTCGCGGTCCGCTCCGCTCCGCCGCCGAATCCGCGCTGACGGCCTTGTTCACCGGTGGTCCCGGCCACGGCCGCGTCGCGCGCCACCCGGGCCCGTTCTGGTGGAGTCTCGCCCGGGCACGTGGCACCCATGCGGGGTCGCGGGCGTCAGCACAGGTGGGCCGATGACGCCGGGGTGCGGGCGCTGCCGATTGCAGCGGGTGCTCGTGGGCATCTGGCCGGATGCGGGGACACCACGGGCATCGAGCGGCGGTCCGCTGGCGCACGCGCGGTCGACCGCCGGTCGATTGACGTACTGCCGTATCGGGTCCGGGCCCGGCTGCCGGTGGCTCGCGTTCGATGTGGAGGTGCGCGATGAGTGAGCTGGTGACGACCGAACTGTTGGAGCGGGTGCGGGAGCGGCTGGCCGACGGGGCCGCCGACCCGGATCCGGCGCGGGTGGCGGCGGCCATCCGGACCGAGGCGGGCGGGGTGCTGGCCGACACGGATCTGTTGCGCGCCTTGCGAATGCTGCAGACCGAGATGACCGGGGCCGGGGTGCTGGAACCGCTGCTGCACGATCCCGAGGTGGCCGATGTGCTGGTCACCGGACCGGAGTCGGTGTGGGTGGATCGCGGGCGGGGGTTGCGACGCACCTCGATCCGATTCCCGGACGAGGCGGCGGTGCGGCGGCTGGCCCAGCGGCTCGCGCTCGCGGCGGGGCGCAGGCTGGACGACGCGCAGCCGTGGGTGGACGGTCGACTGCCGGGAATCGGGGCGGCACAGGGGTATTCGTTCGGCGTCCGACTGCACGCGGTGCTCTCGCCGATCGCGCACGGCGGCACCTGCCTGTCCCTGCGCGTCCTGCGGCCCGCCACCCTGAGCTTGGATGCCCTCGTGGCGGCCGGGGCGGTGAACTCCGACGCGAAGTCGCTGCTGGAGCGCATCATTCGCGCCCGGCTCGCCTTCCTGGTGGTGGGCGGCACCGGGTCGGGCAAGACAACCCTGCTGTCGAGCCTGCTGGCCATGGTCGATCCGGTCGAGCGCATCGTCTGCGTCGAGGACGCGGCCGAGCTCGCGCCGCCGCATCCGCACGTGGTCCGGCTGGTGGCCCGGCCCGCCAATGTCGAAGGCGCGGGTCAGGTCACGATGCGCGACCTGGTCCGCCAGGCGCTCCGCATGCGGCCCGACCGCATCGTCGTCGGGGAGGTCCGTGGCGCGGAGGTGGTGGATCTCCTGACGGCACTGAACACCGGACACGACGGCGGGGCGGGCACGGTGCACGCGAACTCGCCCGGCGAGGTCCCGGCCCGCCTGGAGGCGCTGGCCGCCCTCGGCGGCCTGCCCGCGGCCGCCCTGCACAGCCAGCTGGCGGCCGCGATCCAGGTGATCCTGCACGTTCACCGCCACCCCGACGGTCGCCGCACGCTCCGCGAGATCGGCCTGGCCACGGCCGACCGCGGCCGGGTGCGGTTCGTCCCCGCATGGACCGCCGACGATCGTCCGGCCCCGGCGGCGTCCGCCCTGCTGACCCTGCTCGACGAAAGGACTCCTGATGATGATTCCCGCGAGTGACGAGTGCACGGGTTCGTGCGGGTGCCTGCGGCCCGCGGCGGCTCCACGTGTCCGTCTGGAGAAGACCTACCCGGTTCCGGTCGGTAATGCGCCGTGCTGCAATCCATCCGGGGTGCACGGGTCGCAGTTCCCAGGTCTCAGGCTGGCCTGGGCTGCCGGATGCAGTCGCTGTTCGAACGGTGATTCCTCTGGGGCACAAGAAGAGTCGACAACATCGATGAGCGAAGGCGACTGATGTCGACCACCACCGGCCAGCCCGCCTCCGTGCTGGCGTGTGTCGCGCTCGCGCTGTTCGTGTTGCCGGCGCCCATCGCCCGGCGACGGATGAACAGGTTGTTCGATCAACCTGCGGTCGCGCGAAAGGCGCAGTGCGCATGGACCGTTCGCGCCCTGCCGCTCGCAGTCGCGCCCCTGCTTCTGTTCACCGGTCCCGGACCGGTTCTGGCGGGTCTGCTGGTGTCCGCGACCCTTGTAGTCCGCTCTCGGCGTACCCGTCGGGAGCGGTCGCGGATTGCCGCCACCGCGCAGCTCCTGGAGGGATTGGAGGCGGTGATCGGTGAACTGCGCATCGGCGCGCACCCGAGCGCGGCGGCCGCGGTGGCGGCCGTCGAGACCGAGGGTGAGGTGGCCAGGGCCTTCGCGGTCAGCTCCGCGCGTAGCCGACTGGGAGGGTCCGGCGCTGAGGGCCTGCGCCGCCCCGATTCGGTGGTGGCACGAGAACTGTCCCGGGTGGCCGGTGCCTGGCGGGTGGCGGAGCGGTACGGCCTCGCATTGGCCGAGCTGCTGACGGCCGCCCGGCTGGATCTACTGGGTCGCAAGCGCTTCCGGGACCGCACCGCCGCGGCGCTGGCCGGAGCCCGGGCGACAGCGGTGGTGCTGGCCCTGCTGCCGGTGCTCGGTATCGGCCTCGGACAGCTGATGGGCGCGGCCCCACTGCGGGTGCTGTTCCTGTCCCCGGCGGGAACGGCCTTGCTGCCGTTGGGTTCCGCGCTCACCTGTGCCGGGCTCCTGTGGTCCGACGCCATCGCGGGCAAGGTGCTGCGATGAGTCCGGCTGTCGCTGTGCTGGCGGCCCTCGCCCTGCTGGTCCTGCCGGGTCGGGTCGACGCGGTGCGCAGACTGCGCTGGATGCGCGACTCGACATCGGCGGAACCGCCGGTGCTGTCGGCCTTTCCGGCTGATCCGGACGTGCTGGGCGTCGCCTCGGCGCTCGATCTGCTCGCGGCCTGCCTGCGAGCCGGACTGCCCACCGCACGGGCCGCCGCCGCGGTGGCCCCTGAATCGCCTGAGCCGTTGGCCTCGGCCCTGTCCCGGGTCTCGGATCTGCTGGTGCTGGGCGCGGATCCGATGAGCGCCTGGGCGCAGGCCACCGAGGGCATCGCCGACGACGCGGTGGCGGCGCTGGCCCGGATGGCCCGCCGGTCGGCGCGTTCGGGGACCGGATTGGCGACCGCCGTCACCGAATTGGCGGAGCGCCGCCGCGGGGAGCTCGAGGATGCCGCCGCCGCCCGCGCCGAGCGGGCCGGGGTGCTGATCGGCGGCCCGCTCGGTCTCTGCTTTCTGCCCGCCTTCGTATGCCTGGGCATCGTCCCCGTGGTGCTGGGTCTGGCGGGCCGGGTACTGGACGGCGGTCTGCTGTGACTGCCGACGACTGTGCCGGCGCGGAACGGCCGCGCCGCGACGAAGGAGGGAGAGACCGTGGGAACGACCGTCCGGCACCTGTGCTGGGAACTGCGGGCCAGACTGTTGCACGCCCTGACCGCCGACTCCGGCATGAGCACCGCCGAGTACGCGATCGGCACCATCGCGGCCGCGGCCTTCGGCGCGGTGCTCTACACCGTGGTCACCGGGAACAGCATCGTGAGCGCCCTGACCGCCATCATCGACCGAGCCCTGAAGACTCCCGTCAAGTGACGTATGCCACACCACCTGATCATGTCGAGGCGGGGATGGCGACCATTGAGGCGGCGATAGCGCTGGCCGCGCTGGTCGCGGTCGTGATTCTCGGGGTGGGCGCCCTGCTGGCGGTGTCGGCGCAGGTGCGCTGTGTCGACGCCGCCCGGGAGGCGGCCCGGCTCGCGGCCCGAGGCGAGACCGACGCGGGCGTGGCGACCGCCCGGCGGCTGGCACCGGCCGATGCCCGGATCGTCGTCCGGTCCGAGGGGGAGCTCGTGGTGGCCGACGTGAGCGCCCACGCCGCGCTGGTCCCGGTCACGCTGCACGCGGCGGCGGTCGCGGCTCGGGAACCGGGGGAGTCGCCATGATCCGCCCGCGGTGGGATCGCGCGACGCGGGATTCGGGCGGGGTGACGGTGACCGCGTGCCTGGCGCTGATCGGCCTGTTCGCGGTGACGATCCTGGTCGCGCAGGTCGGGGTGGCGGTCACGGCCCGGCATCGGGTGCAGGCCGCCGCGGATCTGGGCGCGCTCGCGGCGGCGGGTGCCCTGGACGGCGGTGTGGGTGCCGCGTGCCGCCGGGCCGCCGAGATCGCGGACCGCATGGGTGTCCGGTCTGTCGGGTGCGAGGCGCGGGGGTGGGACGTGACGGTGACGGTCGTCGGGCGGGTGTCGCTCGGTCCACTCGGGGAGCGGGATGTCCGGGCCGCCGCTCGGGCCGGCTTGGGGGATGACCTGGGGTTGCGAGGGGATATCTCGTACCGAGCGGTTGGTTAGAATTGTGATGGCGCGGGCCACATCGGTGGTCGATCAATGCGGAAATTCGATGAAAGCTTTAGCCGAATTGAAGAGGTGTCGATTGCATTGCAATTCGTTGCCCGAGACTCATTCGAATGAATGCACAGGTAAATCCGCGGGTGACATATTCGAGTGGAGCAACCCCTCAGTTAACAGGATAACATCCCTTTTTAATCGACTTGACGGCTCGGCGTGTCACCGCCACCCTCCAGCATTCGGATTCAGCCCGATATCTGCCAGTTGACGACGCCGACCGGTTGGTCGGATGGCGCTCCGGTCTCACCGCGGCGACGGTGGCGTCACGGTTCGGGAGTGCCCTCGTCACCTTCGCTCAGATCGGCCAGAACCGCCCGGAGGAGCCGGGCCGCCCCGGCCTTGTCCAGGGGATTGTTGCCGTTGCCGCACTTGGGTGACTGCACGCAGGACGGGCACCCGGCCGCGCAGCCGCAGGAGTCGATCACGCCCAGCGTGGCGGTCAGCCAGTGGCGTAATCGCAGGAACCCGCGTTCGGCGAAGCCCGCCCCGCCGGGATGTCCGTCGTAGACGAATACTGTCGGCAGACCGGTGTCGGCATGTTCGGCCGTCGACACTCCGCCGATGTCCCACCGATCGCAGGTCGCGACCAGCGGCAGCATGCCGATGGCGGCGTGTTCGGCCGCGTGCAGCGCGCCCGCGGCGTGTCGCGCGTCGATCCCGGCCCGGGCCAGCAGATCCGGCGTGACGGTGTAGTACACCGCCCGGGTCGGCAGGGTCTGGGCGGGCATGTCCAGCGAGATCAGGTCCAGCACCTCGCCGCTGGGCAGTCTGCGCAGGTAGGCGACGACCTGCCGGGTGACCAGCACCCGGGCCAAACCCGTGGTGACCGAGCCGTACCGCCGTTCCTCGGTGACCGCCTCGATCTCCAGCGTGGTGACCGCCCGCGCGCTGGTGCTCCACCCCGGTGTGTCGGCGCGGACCAGGGCGACACCCTCGTCCAGGTCCAGCTCGTCGACCACATAGCTCTCGCCCTGATGCAGGTGCACCGCGCCCGGGTGCAGGGTGGCGGGGGCGCGCCCGGCGTCGGTGGTGCCCAGCATGCGCCCCGATTCGACGTCCACCACGGCGATCGCGGTGCCGATGCCGCCGCGCACGTCCACCGCGTCGTGCGGGTGCGCGTCGGCCGTCACGAACCAGCGCGCCGAACCGTCCCGCGCCACGCCCGCGCGCCGCCGGATCAGACCCTGTTCGGCCAGGTCGGACAGCAGTTCCCAGGCTTCGAAGGCGTGCACTTCGGCGTCGCTGAGCGGCTGTTCCAGCGCCGCGCAGAGCAGGTGCGGCCCGAGCACGTACGGATTGTGCGGGTCGGTGATCGTCGCTTCCAGCGGCCGCCCGAGCAGCGCTTCCGGGTGGTGCACGAGGTAGGTGTCCAGCGGGTCGTCACGGGCGATGAGCAGCACCAACGACCCCTGCGTGCGGCGCCCGGCGCGCCCGGCCTGCTGCCAGAACGAGGCGACCGTCCCCGGGTATCCCGCCACCACGACGGCGTCCAGTCCGGCGATGTCCACGCCCAGTTCCAGGGCATTCGTGGTGGCCGCCCCCAGTAGCGTGCCCTCCGACAGGGCGGCTTCCAGGGCGCGCCGGTCCTCGGCCAGATACCCGGCCCGATAGGCCGCGACACGCCCGGGCAATCCCGCGTCCACATCGGCGAGCAGCCGCCGAGTGTCCATGGCGATGAGTTCCGCGCCGCGCCGGGACCGCACGAAGGTCAGGGTGCGGGCGCCCTCGGCGACCAGATCGGCCATCACGGTGGCCGCTTCCGCCCCGGCCGAACGCCGCAGGGCCGCACCGTTTTCCCCGGTCACGCCGCTGCCGACGAGCGGCGGCTCCCACAGCGCCACGGTCCGCGCGCCCTGCGGCGATCCGTCTTCGGTGACCGCGACACACGGTGCGCCGATGAGCTTCTCGGCGGTGGCGGCGGGGTCGGCGGCTGTCGCCGAGCACAGCACGAAGACCGGATCGGCCCCGTACCGCTCGGCGAGTCGCCGGAGTCGGCGCAGCACCAGCGCCACGTGCGACCCGAAAACTCCCCGGTAGATATGGCATTCGTCGACCACGATGTACTTCAGCTGCCGAAATAGCCGCGCCCACCGCTGATGCGACCGCAACATGCCGACGTGCAGCATGTCCGGATTGGTGAAGACCCAGCGCGCGTTCGCCCGCACCCACTGCCGGATCTCCGCCGGCGTGTCGCCGTCGTAGGGCGCGGGATGGATGCTCCGCAGCGGATCTTCGCTGGTCAGCTCGTTGACCATGCGCAGCTGGTCGGCTCCCAGCGCTTTGGTCGGCGCGAGATACAGCGCGGTGGCCCGCGGATCCTCCTGTAGCGCGGTCAGCACCGGCAGCTGGTACGCCAGCGACTTTCCAGACGCCGTTCCGGTCGACACCACCACGTGCCGGCCCGCCGCGGCGAGGTCCGCGGCCCGGCTCTGATGGCTCCACGGCTCCGCGACGCCGGCCGCCTGAATTGCGGCGATGACGTCGGGAGATGTCCATTCGGGCCATTTCGTGACCTGCGCCGCGCGCGGTGGTAGCTCACGAACATGAGTGAGTCGGGAGTCACCTGAAACAGGGCGGTTTAGGACACGATTCAGCAACGATCTCCCGTAGCTGATGTCGCTCGCATCTCCGGATCGCGGCGTCGGATCTCGATCAATCATCGAAGCGCCATCGCGACACGCCGAAGGGGTGCGAAACGTGTGTGCGTCCGCCGCTCTACCTGCCATTTCACTACAGGGTAGCGACCTGCCTCACACCCTGTTTGCCAGATGCTCGCTCTGTTATCCGGAAGCAAACCAACTTCAAGTACGGATTTGGGCATTATGCCCCTCACCTGCGCATTCGCAAGATCAACTTTTTTGCAAATTGTGGGTAACTCCGCTGTTGAATTGCCCGAAGACATGGTTCACTGGTCCCTGGTCGCAAGCTTCTGTGTTCGAGGGAACGGATCTAAAGTCCAAACCATCAGCAGGATCGATGTTGCGAACGGTGTACTAGGTGCTTTCCTGCAGGGGGAACAGAGTACAGCGGTCTCAACGGACCCGGTGGATGAACCCAGTTGTCCGCCGTTCCGGTATGGAAAGAGAAGGAACAGAATGGCACAGGGAACTGTGAAGTGGTTCAACGCGGAGAAGGGGTTCGGCTTCATCGCGCCCGAGGACGGCTCCGCTGACGTCTTCGTCCACTACTCCGAGATCCAGGGGTCGGGCTTCCGCACCCTCGAGGAGAACCAGAAGGTCGAGTTCGAGGTTGGTCAGGGCACCAAGGGCCCGCAGGCCACCGGTGTTCGCGCGCTCTGAGCGAGCCAACCCCTAAGGTTCCGTCCCCCATCGCCCCCGGCGGTGGGGGACGACCCATATCTTGACCCATTACACTCGATCACGATCAGGGGCTACATCGTCGCCGCGCACCAGCCGCGGCCTTTGAACACGGTATAAACGTTGCTGGCAGCGATATCGGACATCGCAGCCGCTTTGCCCCAGCCGCGTAGAGCGCGTACACCAAGCTCCGGCGCGGATCGAGACGAAAGGTGTGTTCGCCGGTGGCAACACGAGACCGCGGTGCAGCGCCGAACCCCGAGGCAGCGCCCGACCAGGGCCGTTCCCTGCGTCGTCTCGTGATCGTCGAGTCGCCGACGAAGGCCAAGAAGATCGCCCCGTATCTGGGCCGCGGTTATGTGGTCGAGGCGTCGGTCGGCCACATTCGGGACCTGCCGCGTGGTGCGGCGGATGTGCCCGCCAAATACAAAGGACAACAGTGGGCCCGGCTCGGCGTCGACGTCGACCATGATTTCGAGCCCATCTATGTTGTCAGCCCCGAAAAGAAGGGGAAGGTCAGCGAGCTGAAGAGCCTGCTGGCCGACGCCGACGAGCTCTACCTCGCCACCGACCCCGACCGCGAGGGCGAGGCCATCGCCTGGCATCTGCTCGAAACCCTCAAGCCCAAGGTGCCGGTCCGGCGCATGGTGTTCCACGAGATCACCGAGCCCGCGATCCGCGCGGCCGCCGCCGACACCCGGGAACTGGACCAGGATCTGGTCGACGCGCAGGAGACGCGGCGCATCCTGGACCGGCTCTACGGCTACGAAGTGTCGCCTGTGCTGTGGAAGAAGGTCATGCCGCGGCTGTCGGCGGGCCGCGTGCAGTCCGTGGCGACCCGCGTCATCGTGCAGCGCGAGCGGGAGCGCATGGCGTTCCGGTCCGCGGAGTACTGGGACATCGCGGCCAAACTGGATGCCGGCGGCAAGGAGGACGGCGGGAATCCGCGGGTCTTCGGCGCGCGCCTGGTCAGTGTCGACGGTCTGCGGGTCGCGACCGGTCGTGATTTCGGCGCCGACGGGCAGCTGAAGGCGCAGTCCACCGAGTCCGCCGCGCCGACCGTTCGCGTCCTGCGCGCCGCCGACGCCCAGCATCTGGCCGAGTCGCTGCACGGCGTGAATCTCTCCGTCACCTCGGTGGAGTCGAAGCCGTACACGCGAAAGCCGTACGCGCCGTTCATGACCTCGACCCTGCAGCAGGAGGCGGGACGCAAGCTGCGTTTCACCTCCGAGCGCACCATGCGGGTGGCACAGCGGTTGTACGAGAACGGCTACATCACCTATATGCGTACCGACTCGACGACCCTGTCGGAGTCGGCGATTCAGGCGGCGCGCTCACAGGCCACCCAGCTGTACGGCGCGGAGTACGTGAGCCCCACGCCGCGGCAGTACACGCGCAAGGTCAAGAACGCGCAGGAAGCACACGAGGCGATCCGTCCCGCCGGTGACACCTTCGCCACCCCGGGCCAGCTGCACAACAAGCTCGACGGCGACGAATTCCGTTTGTACGAGCTGATCTGGCAGCGCACCGTGGCCTCGCAGATGCAGGACGCGCGCGGCACCACGCTGACCGTCCGCATCACCGGTGTCGCGAATTCCGGTGAGGAGTGCGTGTTCTCGGCGTCGGGCCGGACCATCACCTTCGCGGGTTTCCTCAAGGCGTACGTGGAAAGTGTCGACGAGGAGGCGGGCGGCCAGTCCGACGACGCCGAATCGCGGCTGCCCGCGCTGACCGAGGGCCAGGGCGTCACCGCCATCGAGCTGCTGCCGGACGGGCACACCACCAATCCGCCCGCACGATTCACCGAAGCCTCGCTGATCAAGGCGCTGGAAGACCTCGGCATCGGCCGTCCGTCCACCTACTCCTCGATCATCAAGACCATTCTCGACCGCGGTTACGTGTACAAGCGCGGTAGCGCGCTGGTGCCGTCGTGGGTGGCGTTCGCGGTGATCGGGCTGCTGGAGGAACACTTCGGGCGGCTGGTGGACTTCGACTTCACCGCGGCCATGGAAGATGACCTCGACGCCATCGCCGGCGGTCGCGAACAGCGCGGAAACTGGTTGTCCTCCTTCTATTTCGGTGGCGATCACGGCGCGCAGGGTTCGGTCGCGCGCGAGGGCGGCCTGAAAAAGATGGTGGGCGAACGACTCGACGGCATCGACGCGCGAGAAGTCAACTCCATCAAGCTCTTCGCCGACGAGGAGGGCCGCGATGTGGTGGTCCGGGTCGGCAAGTTCGGGCCGTACCTGGAGCGCATGGTCGTCAATCCCGATGACCCGGACGGGGATCCGGTCTCGCAGCGCGCCAACCTGCCCGACGATCTGCCGCCGGACGAGCTGACCCCGGAGGTCGCGGAGAAGCTTTTCGCGACGCCGCAGGAGGGTCGCTCGCTGGGTGTGGATCCGGCGTCGGGACACGAAATCGTCGCCAAGGAAGGACGTTTCGGCCCCTACGTCACCGAGGTCCTGCCCGAGCCGGTCGAGGAGGCCGACACCGGCGCGAAGAAGACCAAGAAGGCGGCCGACAAGCCGAAGCCGCGCACCGGCTCGCTGTTCAAGTCCATGACCGTGGAGACGGTGACGCTGGACGAGGCGCTGCGGCTGCTGTCGTTGCCGCGCGTGGTCGGCGTCGACCCGACCTCCGGGGACGAGATCACCTCGCAGAACGGCCGCTACGGGCCGTACCTGAAGAAGGGCACCGACTCTCGGTCGCTCACCAGTGAGGACCAGATCTTCACGGTGACCCTCGAGGAGGCGCTCAAGATCTACGCCGAGCCCAAGCGGCGCGGCGGGCAGGCGGCGAGCGCGCCGCCGCTGCGGGAACTGGGCGTCGACCCGGTGTCGGAGAAGCCGATGGTGATCAAGGACGGCCGTTTCGGTCCGTATGTCACCGATGGCGACACCAATGCCAGCCTGCGCAAGGGCGACGAGGTCGAATCCATCACCGACGCCCGGGCTTCGGAGCTGCTGGCGGACCGGCGGGCACGCGGCCCGGTGAAGAAGGCCGCGAAGAAGACGGCCAAGAAGGCAGCGGCGAAGAAGTCCCCGGCCAAGAAGACGGCGGTGGCCAAGACCGTGGTCAAGAAGGCGGCGGCGAAGAAGGCGGCGGCCAAGACGGCCGACGGCGTCACCACGAAGAAGGCCGCGGCGGCGAAGAAGGCCCCGGTCAAGAAGGCCGCGACGAAGAGCGCCGCGTCGGCGCAATCCTGACGATTGTCGGTGCCCTGCCGTAGCGTGCTGTTCGGAACATGCGCCAGCGGAAGGGCATTCGATGACGGTCGACCACGAGCGGGAAGAGCTGATCAAGGTTCTCGCGAGCCAGCGGGACCTGTTCCGGATCACGGTCCGGGGCATCGACGACGAACAGGCGCGCCAGCGCACCACGGTCAGTGAACTCACCCTCGGCGGGCTGCTCAGTCATTGCGTGAATGTCGAGCGGCACTGGACCACCATCCTGGTCGAGCGGGACCCGAACTCCGAATTCGACGTCTCCCGAATGGATTCCGAGTACCGGATGGACGCCGACCAGACGGTCGCGGGGCTGCTCACCGAGTGGGAGGCGGTGGCCGAGCACACCGCGAAGCTGATCCGCGAGCTGCCGAACCTCGAGGATTCAGTGCCGACGCCGACCGCCCCGTGGGCGCCGGAGCGGGAGTGGCTGACCGTGCGCTACATCCTGCTGCACATCCTGCGGGAGATCGCGCACCATTCCGGCCACGCGGACATCCTGCGTGAGGCGCTGGACGGCGCGAACACGACATATCAGCGCGCGAACTGACACTCGGCGGCGCTGTCGGGGGTGGCCGCTAAGGTGGTCGGCGTGGCGGGTGTCTTCGATCGGCTGGTCGGCCAGGGTGCGGTCGAGTCCGAGTTGACGGCTGCGGCGGTGGCGGCGCGGGGTGGGGCCGGATCGTCGTCGGCCATGACGCATTCCTGGTTGTTCACCGGTCCGCCCGGTTCGGGGCGATCGGTGGCGGCGCTGTGTTTCGCGGCCGCCCTGCAGTGCACGGATGAGAGGACGCCCGGCTGCGGCCGTTGCCACGCCTGCACCACCACCATGGCCGGTACCCACGGTGATGTGCGCCGGGTGGTGCCGGAGGGTTTGAGCATCGGCACCAAGGAGATGCGCGAGATCGTGCAGGTGGCGTCGCGGCGGCCGAGCACCGGCCGCTGGCAGATCGTCGTGGTCGAGGACGCCGACCGGTTGACCGAGGCCGCCGGCAATGTGCTGCTCAAGGTGGTCGAGGAGCCGCCGGCGCGCACCGTGTTCCTGCTCTGCGCGCCTTCGGTGGATCCGGAGGACATCTCGGTGACCCTGCGATCCCGCTGCCGTCACGTGCATTTGGCGTCGCCGTCGGTGGAATCGATCGCCCAGGTGCTGCGTGACCGGGACGGCCTGGACGCCAAGGTCGCCGGTTGGGCGGCCTCGGTGAGCGGCGGCCACGTCGGCCGTGCCCGCCGGCTGGCCACCGATGACGACGCCCGTGCTCGTCGCCGCCGGGCGCTGGCCCTGGTCGCGGCGACCGCCCGCCCCGCGCAGGCCTACGCCGCCGCCGACGAACTGGTGAAGTCCGCCGACGACGAGGCCAAACTGGTCAGCGCCGAACGCGACGAGAAGGAACGCGACGCCCTGGCCACCGCCCTCGGCGCCGGCGGCACCGGCAAGGGCACCGCCTCGGCTACCCGAGGTTCGGCCGGCGCTCTCAAGGATCTGGAGAAACGCCAGAAGTCCCGCGCCACCCGCACCGGCCGCGATGCCCTGGACCGTTCCCTCATCGATGTCGCGGGCCTCTACCGCGACGCCCTCGCCGTCCGTTTCGGTGCGGCCGCCGCCGATTCCTCCTCCGGCGTCACCCTCACCCACCCGGATATGGCCGACCAGATCCGCGAACTGGCCACCGACGTCCGCCCCGAGGGCCTGCTCCTCTCCATCCAGGCGGTCCTCGGCTGCCGCGAGGCCCTCGAGACCAACGTGAAGCCCCGCTTCGCCCTCGCCGCCATGGTCGCCGCCCTGATGGCGGCCCGTTCCGCTTGACCGAGAGTGTTCCCGGTCACCCGACCACCCGTTTTCGCGATCCGGCCCCGAGACGATAGACTCGCACCGCCGGAAGGCACGCCGCCTTAGCTCAGTCGGTAGAGCGCTTCACTCGTAATGAAAAGGTCGGGGGTTCGATTCCCCCAGGCGGCTCCAAACAAGCAGGTGGAGAGCGATTGTCGCTCTCCACCTGTTGTCGTTTCGGGGTCCGAATCCCAATTGTTCCAGATCAGCCACCGCTACGTCCCGGTCGCTGGGGACGTGCCCGTCGCGTCGTGGATTCCGCGGGCTTCGGCGACCTCTGGTCCACCTCCGGTCCCGCCGTGTTCGCCGTCGGTGCAGCCGTCCCCGGTCTCGCTGGGATCGGTGCAGGTCTTCTCGCCCCCACCGTTCTCCCCGCAGTTTTCGTTGTCGCAGCCATGGGGCGGGACTGGCGGAGGTGGTGGAACCGGCTCGGCGACCTGCACGACGCCGGACGCCGCACTCGCCGCGGCCACGGCCGGACCTGCCGCCGTCGCGGGAACCGCCATCACCACCCCTGCCAGCACGAACGTGGTGAACAGCTGACGCATGACATTTCGGTAGGTCTCGTTGGTCATCATCACTGCCTTTCCGGCGGAGATACCCCCATCTGCGATCGCCCTGAGCAGAATTTTACTCAGGTGATCAACAGTGCTGGACTATGTGGCGCAGTCGTGACCTGCCGTTATGGAACGGTCGGGGATTCGATTCCCCAGGGCGGCTCAAAAGAAAAGGTGAGGACCGTTGTGGTCCTCACCTTTGTCGTTGGTGGGGTCAGGAGACGAGGCCGCGGCCGGTGGTCAGGGGGAGGTCCATCGCGGTCAGCAGGCCGGGGCGGGCTTGGACTACGGCGGGAATGGTGCTGACCAGGCGGGCGGCGGTGCCGACCACTCCGGCTTCGGCGTGGTCGCCGTTGCTGTAGAGCTGCAGGTCGAGGAGGTAGTCGGGTTCTCCCTTGATTTCCACTCGGTAGCAACCGGATCCGGCCGGCTGGGGCCAGTCGGGGGCCAGGTCGGGGTGGAGGCGGGTCACGTGTTCGAGGGTGAGGATTTCGCGGCCGTCGCGGATGCCGTGGATCTGGAAGCGGAGGGCGGCGGCGGTGCCTTCCTCGACGGTGTGGGCGCCGATGCGGATCGGTTCGGTCGCGGGGAGGCGTTCGAAATGCTGTGTGACCGAGTCGAGTTCGATGTCGAGGGCGGCGGCGAGCTGGCGGATGACGCTGCCCCAGGCGAGGGTGAGGATGCCGGGCTGCAAGAGCAGGGGGAGATCGTCGAGCTTGCTGCCGAAGCCCATGATGTCGAAGACGACCTTCGGGTTGTCGTAGGTCGAATAGTCCATGATCTCCGAGCAGATGACCCGGTCGATGCGTTCGGAGCCGCTGGACAGGAGCAGCGGCAGCCAGTCGTTGGCCCAGCCGGGGTCGATGCCGTTGACCCAGAGGGACGCGCCGCCTTCCTCGGCGGCCTCGATGATGGGGGCGATGGCCTCATCGGGCAGAGTGCCGTAAGGGAATTGGAGGAAGACCGGGCTGCTGGAGACGACATTGATGCCGGCGCGGAGGAAGGTCTTCAGATCCTCGACGGCCTCCATCAGGCGGTCGTCGGCCATGGCGGTGTGGACGATGCAGTCCGGCTTCAGGGCCAGCAGGGCCTCGGCGTCCCGGGTGGCCAGGACACCGGTCTCGCGGTCGAGACCGGCCAGTTCACCGGCGTCCTTGCCGGCCTTCTCGGCGCTGGACACCCAGACGCCGACCAGTTCGAGTTCGGGGCGGTTGATGATGGAGCGCAGGGCGCGGCGGCCGACATTGCCTGTGCTCCACTGGACTACGCGGTAGGTCATGGAAAACTCCTGGGGCGCGGCGGATTACAGGTCGGGGATGGGGAGGGTCAGGTTGGGGGCGTCGATGCCGCCGTCCACCTCGAGCACCTTGCCGGTGATGTAGCCGCCCGCGCGGGAGCTCAGGTAGACGATGGCGGCGGCGATCTCCCACGGCTCGCCGAGGCGGTGCAGCGGGGTGGCGTCCTCCATCTGCTGCTTGATCTCCGGCTGCTGCGCAACGACTTCCAGCGCCGAGGTGAGCACCGAGCCGACCGCGATGGCGTTCACCCGGATACGCGGGGACAGGTCGGCGGCGGCCAGCTTGGTCCAGTGCGCGAGCGCGGCCTTGGCGGTGCCGTAGGCCAGGAAGCCGCGGCCCGCGCTGATGCCCATGCGTGAGGAGATATTCACGACCGAGCCGCCGCCGCTCTTCAGCATGTACGGCACCGCGGCCTGGGTGAGGGCGTGCGCGGTCGACACGTTGAACCGGAACGCCTCCTCCAGGAACTCGGGGGTGCTGGTGAGGAAGGTGTTGGGCATGGTGCCGCCGACATTGTTGACCACGATGTCGATGCCGCCCAGTTCGGCGGCGGCGGTCTCGGCCAGCGCGGTGACGGCCGAGAGGTCCGACAGGTCCGCGGGGACGGTGACGCACCGGCGCCCCAGCGCGCGGATCTTGCCGGCGACCTCGTCGAGCTGGGCGGCGGTGCGGGCCGAGATGGCCACGTCCGCACCGGCTTCGGCGAGCGCTAGGGCGGTGGCGGCGCCGATGCCGCGGCCCGCGCCGGTCACGACGGCGACGCGGCCGTCCAGTCGGAAGGTGTCCAGGATCATCGCTATTTCAGTCCTTCGAGGGTGACGACAGTCACTCGACACTTTTAAGCATTGGTTCTTAACCGTCAAGGATGAATTCTTTATCCCCAGGTGAACGGCTACAGTGCAGACTGTGGACAAGGAGGGTGGCGGTACTCGTATGGCAGTCACGGGGGCGCGGGAGCGCATCATCCTGGCAGCGGAACAGCTGATCGCCGAGCGCGGACCGGCGGTGCCGCTGCGCGATATCGCCGCGGCCGCCGCACAGCGCAACAACTCCGCGGTCCAGTACCACTTCGGCTCCCGCGACGGGCTCATCGAGGCGGTGGTCGAACACCGGCTCGCCACCCTGGAGATCCGGCGCCTCGAATTGCTGGCCGAACAGGCCGGGACCGGCGTGACCAGCGTCCACGACCTGCTCGAAGCACTGGTCATCCCCATGCTCGAACTGGGGGACCGGCACGGGATCCACCATTACGCGCGCTTCCTCGAACAGATCCACACCCATCGCGCCGTCACCGACGCCGCGAATCTGGCCTCCGCCCAGCGCACCTCGGTCCGCGTGATCATGCAGCAGCTCGACCGGGAACTCGCCGATCTGCCGAAACGCTTGCGGCTGCGGCGGTTGCGCGCGCTGCCGACCGTGCTGTTCGCGCTGCTCGCCGATCAGGAACGGGCGGTTGAGGCGGGCAAGGTCGCCGCGGGGGATGTGGATGCCTGGGGAGAAATCGTGGACATGCTCGCGGGCGTGCTCACCGCCCCGGTCGTGGAACGCGCCCCGATCCGCTGAGGCCGCAACGCAATCGGATGTGAACGAGCGTGACCGGGGTGCGAAGTTCGGCGCGACCTGGCAGGTGGGCGGCGGCCCGGCTACCGTTGATTCTCGTGGACACCACGGCAGCAGTACCGACGGCGGGAGCCGAATCAGGGCCCACGCGCCCGCGACGGCTAGGCGTCGGACTCCCGCTGCTGAGCGGCGCGGCTGTCGCCGGTGGCCTGGCACTGTTGCACTTCCGGGACCCGCACGTGCAGGGGGCCTACGGGTTCTGCCCGTTCTACGAACTGACCGGGTATTGGTGTCCCGGCTGCGGCGGCCTGCGCGGCCTGCACAATCTGACCGACGGCCGGTTCCTCGACGCCATCCACAGCAATGTGCTGCTGCTGCCGTTGACGCTCGGCTTCCTCGCCTGGTGGGGCACCTGGCTGGTGCGCGCCTGGCGGGGCCGGGCGACGCCGCCGCGACTACCGCGGATCCTGCCCAGGTCGGCGATGTGGATCGCGGTGGCCTTCCTCGTCGTGTTCACGGTCGTCCGGAACACGCCATGGGGTACGTGGATCGCACCCGTCTAGGCGGAGGATGCTCTTGATATGAGCGAATCGCTGAAGGAGCGGGTGCGGAACAAGCTGATCCGCCAGCTCGACGAGGACGGACCGCCCGATCCGGAGCGGCAGGACACCCGGCAGGTATCGGTCCAGAACGACCTGGACCGGCTCGAAGCCGTCAGCGAGGACGATCCGTTCGTCGAGGAGCTCGCGGCTCGCTACATGGTGCCCTGACCCGCTTCGCGCGATTCAGAATCCGCAGGGCGCTCCGCCGTCCGCCGAACCGCCGAAGGGCCGGGTCTCGGGAACCGGGTTCCAGTGGCCGTCGGTGCGGGCGTAATCCCAGCTCGGACCGTGCTCGATCAGGGTGGCGATGGCGTCGATGAGGCGGTCGACATCGGCGGCGGTGGTGCCGAGTCCGATGCTGGCGCGCAGCGCCGCGTCCACCCCGAGCCGCGACAGCAGCGGGTGCGCGCAGAACCGTCCGTCGCGCACGCCGATCCCGTGTTCGGCCGAGAGGTAGGCGGCCACCTGGCCGGGCTCGAAACCGTCGACCGTGAACGCGACGATGCCGACGGCGTCGGTGCTGTCGCGCCACACACGCAGGAAGTTCACGCCCGGAACGGTTTTCAGCCCGTAGCGCAGGCGGTGGGTGAGGTACTGCTCGTGCTCGACGACGGTGGTCTCGTCCAGGTCGGCGAGCGCGTCGCAGGCGGCGGCCAGGGCGGCCACCCCGAGCACGTTCGGGGAACCGGCCTCGTGACGCTGCGGCGCGGGCGCCCACTCCACGCTGTCGGCGGCGACCGAGCGCACCGCGCCGCCGCCCGCCAGGTACGGCTCCGCGGCGTCGAGCCAGTCCCGGCGGCCGACCAGGACGCCCGCGCCGAACGGCGCGTACGCCTTGTGCCCGGAGAAGGCCAGGTAGTCGATGCCGGCGGTGCGCAGGTCGATCCGTCGGTGCGGGGCCAGCTGGGCGGCGTCGACCAGGATGCGGGTGCCGCACTGGTGCGCGATCCAGGCCAGCCGTTCCAGCGGCAGCAGTTCGCCGGTCACATTGGAGGCGCCGGTAACCGCCAGCAGCGCAGCGGGTTTCGAGCACAGTTCGGCGACCAGCCGCTGGATGGTCTCCTCGATGGTGTCGGCGACCGGCACCACGCGGCGGCCGTGCCGGGTCCAGGGCAGGAAGTTGGCGTGGTGTTCGACATCCAGCACCACGGTGTCGCCGGGCACGCACGCGGCCAGCAGGTTCAGCGAGTCGGTGGTGTTGCGGGTGAACACCACCACCTGGTCGTCGGTGGTGTTGAGGAAGCGGGCGACCGAGCCGCGGGCCGACTCGTAGCAGTCGGTGGAGACGCGGGAGGCGTATCCGGCGCCGCGGTGCACGCTGGCGTAGAACGGCAGCAGGTCGGCGACCCGGTCGGTGACCTGCCGCAACGCGGGGGCGCTGGCGGCGTAGTCGAAGTTGGCGTAGCCGGTGGTCCCGCCCTGGACCAGCGGAACCCGGAGGTCACAGCCGGACACGGTGGCGAGGGGAGCACAGGTCTGGTCGGCGAAAGCGGTCATCACAAATCCCATCGGATTCAGGGGACGCGCGATCGGAAGACAGGAATCGATCGTGAGTCCGCGCTTGCCGTCCCCGGTCGGGCGACGGCCCGGTCGTCACCCGGAGCACCCCGCCGCGGTGGAGGGTTGCCGACCAGCTAGCCGGGGCTTAGCGCTGGTACTCATGACCTGAGTGCGAGATTGGCAGACGCGTCGCGGGCTTGTCAACCCTGCCCTGCCCGGCCCGTCGGGTCAGATCTTCACGGTGGAGACGCAGCGTTCGAGGTCGGGGACCCGTTCTCCGCCGCGCCCGAGGGGCTGGGTGCTCTTCGGCTACTTCGCCCGGCCGCGGTGGCGCTGCGGCGGACCGCACACGACCTCCAGGCCCGCTGAGAACCTGTGACCAACGGCACCGGCGCATCGGAAAAATCATCCGAAAGTTGGAGTGGGTGGGCCGCAAAGTTCGAATCGCGCGATCGTTGCTGGAGCGTAGGGTCGATGAGGAAGTTAGGGTAGCCAAAGTGGGGTGCCCCCGGAGTTGACCACGAGGAGCCCGACCATGTTGGACACGGACACCGCCGCCGCCCCGTTCTCGACGCTCATTCGCACCGCGACCGCGCAGCAGCACAATGAGGCCGAGCACTCCACGTTCATGCGTGACCTGCTCACCGGCCAGCTCGGCGTCGAGGCCTTCCTCCGCTACACCGGCCAGCTCTGGTTCGTCTACGAGGCCCTCGAAAAGCATTCCGCCACACTGGCGTCCGACTCCGTCGCGGGCCCGTTCGTGAAGCCGGAACTGGCGCGCCTGGCCGCGCTCGAGACCGACCTGGCCCACCTGGGCGGCGCGAACTGGCGCGACGAGCTGCAGCCGCTGCCCGCCACCGCCGCCTACGCCGCCCGCATCGAGGAGTGCGCGCAGGAGTGGCCGGCCGGGTACGTCGTCCACCACTACACCCGCTACCTGGGTGATCTCTCCGGCGGCCAGGTCATCCGCGGCACCGCCGAGAAGCTGTGGGACCTGCCCAAGAAGGGTGACGGCGTGCGCTTCTACGTCTTCGACGAGATCACCAATCCGGCCGCGTTCAAGCGCGAGTACCGCGAGGCCCTGGACCAGCTTCCCCTCGAAGGCCCCGAAGTCGATCGCGTGCTCGACGAGGCGCGACTGGCGTTCACGATGAACACCGATCTGTTCCGTGAACTCGGTGCGGAGTACTCCTCCGCCTCCCCGCGTAGTTAGCGGGCGGCTGAGAGCCGTCGGAGTTGGCAACCCGTGCCGGCGGTTCGGTCCCGAAGCAATTTCGGACGTACCCGGTGAGTTGCCCGCACCTCACGAGATCAGCCGGTGCGCTGGGTTACCCGGGCGCGTCCGGATGGGCCGCTGACGTGCTCGTCGGGGGCAAGTCAGCGGTGGCGGAGTTCATGGCGATCGGGCTTGCTTCGCGTCGACGCGATGAGTTGCCATGGAGGGCATGAGTCTTCCGCTGCTGTTGAGTTTCGCGGGGTTGTGCGTGCTGCTGGCGCTCACACCGGGTCCCGATACCTTTCTGGTGCTGCGATTCTCGATGGCCGGACCGCGACCCGGGATCGCGGCGGCGGTGGGCTCGGCGTTCGGCGGGATCGTCTGGGCGACGGTGGTGGCGGCCGGAGTGGCGGCGCTGCTGGAACAGTCGGCGACCGCGTATCGCACGCTGAAGGTGATCGGCGGAATCTACCTGCTGTACCTGGGGATTCGGGCGCTGGTTGAGCATCGGCGCGCACGGAACGCGGAGGCCGAGCCGGAGGTGACGGTCGCGCAGGGCACGCCCGCGTCGATGCGCTCGGCGTTCGCTGCCGGATTGCTGTCCTGTGTTTTCAACCCGAAGGTCGGGTTGTTCTACCTCGCGGTGCTGCCGCAGTTCCTGACCGAGGTGACCTTCCTGAACACGCTCACCCTCGGCGCCATCGAATCCAGCATCGCGGCGATCGAGATGATCCTGCTCGCGGTAGCCGCCGCCCGTGCGGTCACGCTGTTGAAGCGGCCGCGGATCCGGGCCCGGCTGGAACAGGCGAGCGCGGCGATCCTGGCGGCGCTGGGCCTCGGTACCGCGGCCTCGGCGGCCTGAGGTCAGTCGGCGATCTCGGCGCGGTGATAGGCGCCGTTGTAGTACACCAGCGGGCCGGCCGCGGGCGAGCTCTCGGTGTTGTCGTGCACCTGCGTGACCAGTCCGATCACCAGCGTGTGATCGCCGATCGGGATCAGCTGGTGCACGGTCGTGCGCACCCAGATCGGGGTGCCGTGCAGGACCGGTTCGCCGGAGTCGAGCGTGGCCCACAAGGACTTGTCGGTGAAGCGCTCCTCGGCGGACCGGCTGAACCGCTGCGCCAGATGCTTCTGATGCTCGCCGAGGAAGTGCACCACCACCGATTCGGCCCCGAGCATGGCCTCGATGCTGGAGGAGGTCTCGGCGATATTGAACGAGATGAGCGGCGGCTGCGCCGACAACGAGGCGAACGAGGTCGCGGTGAAACCGACCGGACCCTGCGCGGAGTTCAGCGTGACGATGGTGACGCCCGCCGGATAGTGCCGCATGGCGGCACGGAACTGCTGCGCGGTGATGCCGCTCAGGTCGTCGGGCACGTGTAGCTCGGCGCCGGGCGTCGGAGAATCGGTCACGTCAAGAACCTACGTGGTCGCGGGCCCAGGTATTCCACGCCGGCGGAAAACCCCGTCGACGGCGGTCAGTCCACGTCGATGGCCAGGCCCGCGGTGATTCGGACCAGCTCGCCGAAGGTCGTGCGGAACAGGGTGTTCGGATGCCCGCCCGCCGCCCACAGCTCCCGGTACTGGGCCAGCGCGTTGTCGACGAAGGTGGGCAGGTTGGTGGGGTGCCCGAGCGGCGCGATGCCGCCGATGGGCTGCCCGGTCACCTCCTGGACCATGGACGCGGGCGCCCGGCTGAGCGTGCCCTCCAGGCGTTGCCCGGTGCGCGCCAGATGCACCTGGTGCGCACCGGAGACGAGCAGCAGCACGGGGTCGTCGTCGAGCAGGAACACCAGGGATTTGGTGATGGCCCCGACGGTGACGCCGACCGCGTCGGCCGCATCGAGCGCGGTGGGGGTGGGTGTGGGCTGGGTGATGATCACGCCGTGATGGCCGCGCGCGATCAAGGTGTCGGAAACCTTCGACGCGACCGGTGGCAGGGACCTGCGCATGGCAACCAGGGTAGAGCGATTGCGGTGGATGTGCGGGAGGATCAGTAGTCGGGGTAGCCCTCCTCGGGGCCCAGCATCGTGGTCAGGCGGTCGGACACGATCGGGGCCAGCTCGTCGACGGTGCGTGCCGAAACCGGCTGGTGCGCACAGGAATCGAAGACCCGTTCCAGATCGACGGCGGACATGGCGCGCAGTTCCGCCGCCGCCGCGGTCTGCAACGCGGTGTGGCCGGGGTAGGGGCGGCCGTCGGCGATCTTCTGCGCCCAGGTGACATTGCAGCAGCATTCGTACAGGGCATGAATCGCGCGACGGCGGGGGAGCGCGTTGAAGCGGTCGAGGCCGATTCCGTGATGCATCATCGTGACCTCACACACAGGAGGAGCAGTTTGTGCGGACGCGCTAATCGTCCGCCTCCCGGTGTGGTGAAAACGGTGGGACGCAGCAGATTTAGCACAGGGTTTACACCGGCCTACCTACTCGCGGGTAACCCCTATACGCTGGACCGATGACCGAATGGAAGGCTTTCGAGGTCGAAAGCAAGGACCACATCGCCCAGGTGACACTCACCGGTCCCGGCAAGGGCAATGCCATGGGCCCAGACTTCTGGCGTGAGCTGCCGATCATCTTCGGCGAGCTCGACGCGAACCCCGACATCCGGGCCATCGTGCTCACCGGCTCCGGGAAGCACTTCTCCTACGGACTGGACCTCCCGGCCATGAGCCCGCTGTTCGGGCCGCTGCTGGCCGACAAGGCGCTCGCCGGGCCCCGCACCGACTTCCTCAAGCACGTGCGCAGCATGCAGGACTCGGTGACCGCGGTCGCCGACTGCGCGAAGCCGGTCATCGCGGCCATCTCCGGCTGGTGCATCGGCGGCGGACTGGACCTCATCGCCGCCGCCGACGTCCGGCTGGCCAGCGCCGACGCCAAGTTCAGCCTGCGCGAGGCCAAGGTGGCCATCGTGGCCGACATCGGCTCGCTGCACCGGCTGCCGGGCATCATCGGTGAGGGACACGTGCGCGAACTCGCCTACACCGGCAAGGACATCGACGCCGCCCGCGCCGAGAAGATCGGGCTGGTCAACGACGTGTACGCCGACCAGGAAGCCGTGCTCGACGCCGCCTACGCCATGGCGCGCGAGATCGCGGCCAACCCGCCGCTGGTCGTGCAGGGCATCAAGGACGTCCTGGACCAGCCCAAGCGCGGCAAGATCGCCGACGGGCTGCGCTACGTCTCCGCCTGGAACTCGGCGTTCCTGCCCTCGGAGGACCTGACCGAGGCCATCCAGGCCGTCTTCGAGAAGCGGGACCCGCAGTTCAAGGGCAAATAGCAACTCTCGTGGCTCTCAGGGGCTTTCCCCCTGAAAACCCCAACCCTTCGGGCCCGGTCCCGAAAGGGACCCCATGCCTCCGGTTCCCGGCCTATCGTTTTGGTCGGGGCTGGAGGTTTGGCATGGCGACATCCGAAGTGGGCGAAGCGACCGGCGAGGGCGGTTTCACGCATCGGCAGATATTGGTGATCCTCTCCGGGCTGCTGCTGGGCATTCTGCTCGCGGCGCTCGATCAGACGATCGTGTCCACCGCGATCCGCACCATCGCCGAAGATCTGAACGGTTATTCGCTTCAGGCCTGGGCGACCACCGCGTACCTGATCACCGCGACGCTGGCCACGCCGCTGTACGGCAAGCTGTCGGACACAGGCCGATCGGGGTGATGATTCCCATGGTGCTGGGCATGATGATCGGGTCGGTGCTGTCGGGCCAATTGATCTCGCGCACCGGGCATTACCGGATCTACACGCTGCTCGGCGCGGCCATGATCACCCTCGGGCTTTTCCTGCTGCACTATCTGAAAGCCGACACCGCATTCTGGATCGTGGTGCTGTTCATGCTGTGCGTGGGATTCGGGCTCGGCAATCTCATGCAGCCGCTCATCGTGGCTCTGCAGAATGCGTTGCCGCCCAAGGACATGGGTGTGTCCACCGCGTCGGCGACATTCTTCCGGCAGATCGGCGGCACCCTCGGCGCGGCCGTATTCCTGTCCATCCTCTTCGATCGGCTGGGCCCCAATATTCGCGCTCAGCTGGAGGCGTCCAGTACCGATCCGGCTTTCCAGAAAGCCGTGGTCAACGCCGCGCACGACGGAAATCCGGCGGATATGCGGCTGGCGCAGGGATTCCTGAATCACGACACCTCGGCGGCGCAGGGCGTGCTGAAGGACAGTTCGATCATTCAGAAGCTGAATCCCGTTCTGGCGCATCCGTTCAAGGTTGGATTCGCGGATTCGCTGTCCACGGTTTTCCTGACGACCTCCGCGGTCGCTCTGGTCGCGTTCGTGCTGGTGTTGTTCTGGAAGGAAGTCCCACTCCGCACCACCGTGGGAGTGGATTCCGTTCCCGAATAAAGCGAAGGGCGGCACGGAGATCCGTGCCGCCCCGCACTCGACGTGACCTAGTGGCCGCCCTGCTCCTTCAGACGGGCGTAGGCCTCGTCGACGAGCTTCTCGGCCTTCTCGCGGCCCTCCCAGCCCTCGACCTTGACCCACTTGCCGGGCTCCAGGTCCTTGTAGCGCTCGAAGAAGTGCGCGATCTCCTTGCGCTGGAACTCCGGGATGTCCTCGACGTCCTGGATGTGGTCCCAGCGCTTGTCCTTGTTGGGGACCGCGACCAGCTTCTCGTCGGTGCCGGCCTCGTCGCTCATGATGAGCACGCCGACCGGGCGGGCCTCGACCAGCACACCCGGGAACACGGGCTCGGGCAGCAGGACCATGCAGTCCAGCGGGTCGCCGTCGCCGCCCAGGGTGTTCTCGATGTAGCCGTAGTCGGCCGGGTACATCATCGGGGTGTACAGGTAGCGGTCCAGCCGCACGCGTCCGGTCTCGTGATCAACCTCGTACTTGTTGCGCTGACCCCGGGGGATCTCGATGGTGACGTCGAACTCCACGTCATCTCCTTCTTCGGTGGGCGGTAAGGCTGCCGACTCGCCAGCACGTTCGGGGGAACGACTGCGCAACGAGGATAGTGTGGACCGCGGTAGAGCCATCAGCCCCACCACAGGTATCAGGGAGACAGCGGCAGGTGTTTGGTCGGAACAAGCAGAACATCGGTGGTCTGGAGGCCAAGCGCCGACGCAGAACCTGGATCGTGGTGTCATCGGTGCTGGTCGTCATGCTGGTGGCCGCCACGGCCGTGGTGCTGATCCTGAAGCCCTGGACCGAGGAGTTCCAGCACGGGGGGTTGACGATCGCCGACCCGCCCGCGCCGGTGAAACCGATCCCGCAGGTCGCGCCCGCCCCCGAGACCGCGCCCGCGGCGAGCACCGCCGGTCTGGCGGCCGCGCTCGCACCGGTCGTCGGCAACCCGGATCTGGGCGCGTTCGCCGCCTCGGTGTCCGACGGGGACACCGGCAAGGTGCTGTGGACGCTGGACCCGGACAAGGCGATGATCCCGTCCTCCACCGCCAAGATCCTCACCGTCGCGGCCGCCCTGCTGGCGCTGCCCGCCGACCACCGGGTCACCACCAAGGTGATGACCGGCGCGGCTCCCGGCGAGATCGTGCTGGTCGGCGGCGGCGACCCCACCATCACCGCGCAGCCGGACGGCAAGGGTTACTACCCGGGCGCGCCGCGCCTGCAGGACCTGGTCGCGCAGATCAAGGCCACCGGACAGCGGGTGGACTCGATCACCGTCGACACCTCCGCCTACCCGGGACCGAACTTCGCGCCCGGCTGGGATGCCGCCGACATCGGGGGCGGCTCCATCGCGCCCATGGACGCGGTGATGATCGACGGCGGTCGCCTGGACCCGCTGGTCGAATACTCGCCCCGCACCGCCACTCCCGCCCTCGACGCGGGCCGCAGGTTGGCCGCCGAACTGGGCGTGGACGGTGCGAAGGTGAAGGCGGGCGGCGCGCCCGCGACCGCCACCCAGCTGGCCGCGGTGCAGTCCGCGCCGCTGCGGGACCGCCTGCTGCAGGCCATGGTGCACTCCGACAACGTGCTGGCCGAGGCCATCGGTCGCGAGGTCGCGGTGGCCGGCGGGCAGGAGGCCTCCTTCACCGGCGCGGTCACCGCCATGAACACCGTGCTGCAGGCCTCCGGATTCGACCTCGCCGGCCTGAAAATGGCCGACAACAGTGGACTCTCGACCGACGACCGGATCCCGCCGCGCCTGCTCAACCGGGTTCTGACGGTGGCCGCGCTGCCCAACGGCGCTGCTCCGCAAGACAATTCGACCGTCGATCCGGCCGCGGTCACGACCCCCGGCTCGCCGCTCGCGCCGCTGCTGGACTATCTGCCGGTCGCGGGCGGCACCGGCTCGCTGGCGAGCCGTTATGTGGACCGCGATCGCGAGGGCGCGGGTTGGATCCGGGCCAAAACAGGAACTCTGTCCGTATCGAGTGCGTTGGTCGGTTATGTGCTGGACCGCGACGGACGCGTCCTGACGTTCGCGCTCATGTCGAACGATCGGCCGCCGGAAGTGAGCCGACCCGCGCTGGACGCCGTCGCCAACGCACTGCGCAACTGTGGCTGCTCCTGACGGGTGGATGAACATGACCGGATCCGACAACCCCGCCGCCCCCGCCCGTACCCGGACCATGCTGACCGGGTCGGTCGACTGGAACGTGGCCGCCCGCACCGGCGCGGCCCTGGTTCCGGCCGGGCCGCGCACCTCCCGGTACTCGGCCGAGCACACGGTCGCCGAACTCGCCGCCGCCTCGGTTCGCGCCGAGGCGCCGGTGCGTGAGGTCAGCGGGCTCGACGACGGCTCGGTGGTGCCCGACGCGCTGATCGTGGACCGGCCGGGCTGGATCCGGGCCGCCGCCGACTCCATGGCCCAGCTCACCGGCAGCGGTATCGAACCCGGCGAGAAGGGCAAGCTGGTCGGGAAACCGGCCGGACTGCAGGCCGGGGCCATGCTGGCCTTCCTGTCCACCGCCATCCTCGGCCAGTACGACCCGTTCACCGGGCCGGACGGCACGCTGCTGCTGGTGGCGCCCAACATCATGGCGGTGGAACGCGCACTCGGCGTGCCGCCCAGCGACTTCCGGCTCTGGGTGTGCCTGCACGAGGTCACCCACCGGGTCCAATTCTCGTCCGCCCCTTGGATCGCCGATTACATGCGCCGCAATGTCGAGACCCTGGGCGCGGCGGGCGACGAACCGCTCGCCGACATCCTGGCCCGGCTCGCCGACGCCGTGAAGGAACGCCGCCGCGGCGTCGAGGACCCCGCGGGCGGCGTCATCGGGCTGCTGCGCGCCACCCAGGCCGAACCCCAGCGCTTGGCCCTGGACCGACTACTCATGCTCGGCACCCTGCTCGAAGGCCACGCCGACCACGTCATGGACGCCGTCGGCCCGGCCGTGGTCCCCTCCGTCACCCGTATTCGCGCCGCCTTCGATCAGCGCCGCAAGCGGCCCGCCAACCCGATCCAGCGCCTGCTGCGCGCCCTGCTCGGCATGGACGCCAAGGTCGCCCAGTACGTGCGCGGCAAGGCCTTCGTCGACGAGGTGGTCGACACCGTCGGCATGGCCCGCTTCAACACCGTCTGGACCGAACCGGAAACCCTGCCCCGCACCGACGAGATCGGCGAACCGCAACGGTGGGTCACCCGGGTCCTGGGCTGATCCCGGCCCCCGTCCCTCCGGAGCGCTTGCGGCACGCCGGAATTCGGGACGTACCCGGCAGGAATCCTCGCCGCACGGCACCGCGCCCCGGTCGCGTGCGACGATCGGGGCGTGAACGAACGGCCCCGACTACCCGAGACGCGCGCGGCGCTGGAGCTGCGCCGCGCCCTCCGGGAGTGGCTGGGCCGCTACGCGCCCGAGGGCGTGGTCCGCGTGGCTCTCTCCGGCGGCGCGGACTCCCTGGCCCTGACCGCCGCCGCCTGCGCCGAAGCCGACGTGGTCGACGCGCTGATCGTGGACCACGGCCTGCAGGACGGCTCGGCCGACGTGGCGGATCGCGCCGCGGCCACCGCGCTGGGCCTGGGCTGTCGGTCCGCGCGGGTGCTGCGCGTTCAGGTCGAGCGCAGCGCACCGAACGGGTCGACGCCGGAGGGCGGGCCCGTTCCGGAGGCAGAGTGGGCGTCCGGGGAGGAACCGGAGGGCCGCGGTCCAGCGGGCAACAGGTTCCCGGGCGGGCCCGAGGCGGCTGCGCGGCGAGCCCGATACGACGCGTTGCGGGCGGCCCGCGAAGGCAAGCCGGTGCTGCTCGGGCACACCCTCGACGACCAGGCCGAGACCGTGTTGCTGGGCCTCGGGCGCGGGTCGGGTGCGCGATCGATCAGGGGGATGGGGGAGTACGACGAGCCGTGGGGGCGGCCGCTGCTGGGGGTGCGGCGGAGCACGACCCGGGAATTGTGCGCGGACCTGAGGCTCGAGGCCTGGGAGGATCCGCACAACAGTGCGCCGGAGTTCACCCGGGTCCGGCTGCGCGCCGAGGTGCTGCCGTTGCTCGAGGAGGTGCTCGGGGGCGGGGTGGCCGAGGCGCTGGCCCGGACGGCGGTGCAGCTGCGCGAGGACTCGGCGGTGCTGGATGCGCTCGCGGGTCGGTTGCTGGCGGCCGCGCGGGCGGGCGACGGGCTGGGGATCGAGACGCTCGCCACTGCCGAACCCGCGATCCGGCGCCGCGCCATTCGCGCTTGGCTGCTCGAACGTGGCGCAAAATCATTGACGGACAGCAATTTACGCGCGGTGGAAGCGCTGGTCACGCGGTGGCGTGGGCAGGGCGGGGTCGCGGTGGGTGGTTCACCCAGCGGGACCAGGTTGGTTGCCGCGCGTGAACATGGCAGGCTCATGCTCGGGTCCGAGTGAACCCGTTCATTGCAAGAGTCACAGTCGGGTCGACTGAAGGGAAACCAGCGGACGTGTACGGGGACGACATCGCGTCGGTGCTGATCAGCGAGGAAGAGATCGCCGCCAAGGTCGAGGAACTGGCCGAACTGGTCGCCAAGCGGTATCCCGCCGATGCCCCCGAGGGCGACCTGCTGCTGGTGGGCGTGCTCAAGGGCGCGATCTTCTTCATGACCGACCTGGCCAAGAAGCTCACCGTGCCGACGCAGATGGAATTCATGGCCGTCTCGTCGTACGGCTCCTCCACCTCGTCCTCGGGCGTGGTGCGCATCATGAAGGACCTGGACAAGGACATCGCCGGGCGCAATGTGCTGATCGTCGAGGACATCATCGACTCCGGCCTGACGCTGTCGTGGCTGCTGCGCAACCTGTCCAGCCGCAATCCGGCCTCGCTCGAGGTGGTGACGCTGCTGCGCAAGCCCGACGCGTTGCGCACCCAGGTGGACGTGATGGCCGTCGGCTTCGACATCCCGAACGAGTTCGTGGTCGGCTACGGCCTCGACTACGCCGAGCGGTACCGCGATCTTCCTTACATCGGCACCTTGGATCCGAAGGTCTACGGCGGGGAGTAACCGCCGCCTCACCGGCTCGAAAAACAGGCCGCCTTCCACTGTGGGAGGCGGCCTTTTTGCCGTTATGTGACCAAACTCACTCGATCGGCTGGTTTGGGGTGTGGGCCGGGGCGGAGCGTTGTTGCTGAAGGTCAGCGCTCGGATCGCTTTTGGATCGCGGACCGACCAAGATCGCGAATCGATGCTGGTCAAGTGTCCGTTCCGGGGCGCGTGGGGGAGTGCTGATAAATGGCCAGGAATTCGCGAGTCCGGTTAACGGAATGTTGAACCGGCGTCATATGCTGTCCGTAACAAACCTGACGGCTGTTTTCTGATCCTGTTGCAAACTTTTGGGTCGGATACGGCTGGAAAATCAAGACCGATTCTGATAGCAAGGGGCTATGGACCCGCATTTGCGCGACCTGCGGTATTTCGTCGCCGTCGCTGAGGAACTGCATTTCACCAACGCGGCGCAACGGCTGCACATCGCTCAACCCACCCTGTCACGGCAGATCCGGCAGTTGGAACGCCAGCTGGACGTCGTGCTGTTCGACCGCAACCAGCGCAGCGTGGCCCTGACCGTCGCCGGCAAGGAACTGCTCGAAGGCGCACGGAAGATCCTCGAACTCTGGGAAGTCACCAACGTCGCCCTGCAGGAGGCCGGTGAGGTGCTGCGCGTCGGCATCCAGTCCTCCATCGGCCGCGGCCTGATCACCGACCTGGAGAGCGCCAGCGGCCACCGGCTCGCCCTGCACTCCGCGTCCTGGACCGACCCGTCCAGCGGCCTCGCCGGCCGCCAGGCGGACCTGGCGCTCATGTGGCTGCCCGTGCCCGACACCAGCCGCTACCGCTGGCAGGTGCTGCGTACCGAGCCGCGCTGGGTGCTGCTGCCCGAGAACCACGCCCTCGCCGGCCAGGAGAGCATCGACTTCGCCGACCTGATCGACGAGCCCTTCGTCGCCATGCCCGCCGAAGCCGGTGCGGCCCGCGACTTCTGGCTCGGCGCCGACTCCCGCGGCGGCCGCCAAGCCAAGATCGGCGCGGAAGCCGCCACCGCCGAGGAACGCCTCGAGGCGGTCAGCCTCGGCCTGGGCGTCTGCCTGCTGGCCGAGAACAACGTCCCCATGTACCGCTGGCCGGGCCTGACCGCCCGCCCGGTGACCGGC
The DNA here is from genome assembly GCF_042732555.1 of Nocardia sp. NPDC059764. Lineage (NCBI taxonomy): Bacteria > Bacillati > Actinomycetota > Actinomycetes > Mycobacteriales > Nocardiaceae > Nocardia > Nocardia sp. NPDC059764. Next base: position 257 of record NZ_JBHWHH010000033.1, on the reverse strand, counting down.
CTGGCCCCGTGTGAACTCGCGGTCGCCTGGCGCGCCGACGACGACCGCCCGACCATCCTCGAGTTCGCGGCCCGCGTGCTCGACGGCGGCTTCGCCGAACAGGAACCGCTCGCGGCCGTCTAGGCCCGAGGGAAGGACCGTCCGGGACGGGCGGCGGCAGTGGGTCGGAGGTTGCCGCGGTCCGAACGGGCAGTGTGGGACCGGCACAACGGGGTGCAGGATCGACACGACGACAGCGCCGCGTCACTTCGGTGACG